>JAXISQ010000131.1:0-5234 GCA_034680505.1 Noviherbaspirillum sp. | reverse complement strand
TGAACAAGCATCGACTAAGATCGCTCTTCATCGCAAAGGTCCTCTGCTATAATTTGCAGCTCGTCGGGGCGTAGCGCAGCCTGGTAGCGCACTTGCATGGGGTGCAAGGGGTCGCGAGTTCGAATCCCGCCGCCCCGACCAAATCATTGATCGGTAGTCAGATCACCTTCTTTCCCCATTCATTGTTCTCCTCATTTTTTTAGTTTCACAACTCACTTAAGTTTTACGTGAAAAGTACGATCTATTGAAGTAATAGAAGACTATTCAAAAAACTAAGTCATTCTTCAATTTGTTTTTTGTTCGCTAAACAGACAGCTTGAATGAACGATAGAGAAGTGGCGAGATGCACGCGATACAAAATAAATGTTATTTAAATAATTGCAAAAAATAAAATAAATTACAGTGATGTTAAATAAAATAAAACATTTTTGAATAACTATTTAGCAATTTTATCAATACGCTAATTTTCACTATTAGTAGCTATTTTATGGCGCAACATTTCTAAATTGTCATATAATTCAAGGTCCTATTCGGCTGTGGGTGTGCCGGGTATCGTGGGTAGATAGAATGCGCGCAAGTCGCAGGATTTTATGTCTCCACATAAAACGTTTTTATACGAAATAAAAAAGTGGGAATGGCTGATCAGTGTTTGATTGCCCTCCTTAAAAATTAAATACACGTTTCTCGTCTAAAGTGAGAATGACATGCAGTTGATGTGGGTTTCTGGCCCTACGGGCAAAGTACACACAATTTCGATTACCGCTCGCCGCGTCCTCATCGCTATGGGTGCGCTTGCGTTCGCTTGCGCGACTGCTGGTTTCTTACTTTATTTAGTTGGTTTCAAAATAGCAGTTGAATCTAGCCCAGAGTTGGCACGTAGTTTAGGTGGCGTGACAACAGAAGCTGAACAACAGCGCATGGAAGCCATGTACCGCGGTAAGCTCGCGACATTACAAGAAGCTTTAAATGCAACTGCTCAAGAATTGCAGCAGTTACAAACCATCAAAAATCGTTTTATGGATATGGCCACACCTGGCAGCATGCGTGAAAAACGTAGCGCTGGTGAAAACGGCAAAGGTGGACCTTTTGTTCCAACCACACGCTTTAGCATTAACGATAATAAGTCACTGGTCGCAAATTTAGACATGACCTCTGCCGATATAACTCAGCTTCAAAAAGCAGTAGTTAATTTACGTGCAGACTGGGACAAACAATTAACCTGGCTACAGACTCTACCTACAGGTATTCCAATTGGCGGTGATTATCGTGTTTCAAGTGGCTTTGGCCTGCGTAACGATCCATTCACAGGCACCTTAGCGCGTCATGAAGGACTGGACTTCACAGCAGCAACAGGAACGCCTATCTTGTCTGCAGCAGATGGTGTTGTTACACGCTCAGGATGGGAAGACACTTACGGTAATATCGTTGAAGTGACCCACGCAGAAGGTTTTGTGACTCGCTACGCGCACATCAGTAAGCGTTTAGTTACTGAAGGACAGAAAGTAAAACGTGGTCAACGTATTGCTGAAGTGGGTAATACTGGTCGTTCCACAGGTCCACACTTACATTATGAAGTTTTCCGTTTCGGCCGTGTTCTCGATCCGGCACAGGTAGTTACATTCAACCATAGCTAATTTCCATCTACATCGATTCCCATGACTTAGTAAATGGGTAGATTATTTCAGCATGTTGTAACAACGACTTAGCTGAGTAGTATGCAGAATTTACCTTGGCTTACAAAGCCAAAAGATGGAGACATCCACATGTTCAATAAAATGAAACAAACTAAATTGCTCCCAACTCAGGAAAAATTTGACACCATCATAGGCGCCACAACAGAAATCTATGGCCGCCTAGTACTTGTTGATAGCGTGAGAATTGATGGCAAAGTTATCGGCAATATAGAAACTGCAAAAGAAAAAAAAGTGACGGTAGCAATCGGTCGCTCTGGTGAAGTATTTGGTGATATTACTGCTTATCGCATCATGGTAGCTGGCAAGATTGAAGGTAATGTGTATGCAACTGAACGTGCTGAATTCCACAAAGATTCAGAAGTACGCGGTGATATTACTTACGGCACCATCGGTGTTGAACATGGGGCTAAATTGCTAGGTTTGGTCATTCAAGCACAAAACAATACCTCTATCACCACTGATGCTCAGGCAGTGATAAAAATGGCTAAAGAAACGAAGAGTGTATAAACAAAAATGCGCTTACAAAAGTGAGCGCCGTGAAAAGCAAAAGCGCCATGGAGGCGCTTTAAAAATACAGAACTTCTGAAGTACTAAGGAATTAAAAAAAGCCTGATAAATTATCAGGCTTTTTTCTTGAGTTCGCCTTTGACAACACCGCCACGTTGAATGGTAATGCTCTTAAAGCTGACCTTGCCATCTACAACAGCTCGGCTGCCTATAGTCAAATCGCGGCAATCCAATTGTCCTGAAAAAGCACCTTTGACATTCATGGTATCGCATGACACGTTGCCATCTAACACGCCTGTTGCACCGATCTGAATAGAGTGCAAGGACAATGTGCCACGCACAGTTCCATCAATGGTGAGATAGCCATTGGATCGGATTTCACCGATAAACTCAAAGCCCTCACTGATGATGGAAGGCTTGAGGTTTCCATTAGCTGGCTTGACAGCACCACTATTAGAACTTGAATAAGTATCTTCTTGTTCAACCATAGGAGGTTCTGTATCTGTGATTTCGGATTCAGTAGTGGACTGTACTGG
This sequence comes from Noviherbaspirillum sp., assembly GCA_034680505.1. Lineage (GTDB taxonomy): Bacteria > Pseudomonadota > Gammaproteobacteria > Burkholderiales > Burkholderiaceae_D > Pernthalerella. The sequence continues at coordinate 2,497 of JAXISQ010000131.1, read as the reverse complement.
AGCTGGTTCATCCATAGTAACTATCTTTTCCCGTTCTTCGTTTTTACGCTTATTGAACACGTTAAGGTCCTGGATTCAAATTAACCAAAAGACTGCTCTGAGCCAGCATCACCATCGATCTTTTGAGGTGTACCTTGCAAATCACCGCCTTTTTCCACTTCAATTTCAGCGTATTGCACAGAACCTAATGCTTTACCTGTTGAACGGATGAAGAGTGACTTTCTGGCTGTCAGCGTGTCATGAATTTCGCCACGCAAGTCGATGATATCGGCGGTGACTTTGCCTTTGATAACACCGGTACTTGAAACAATCAATTCACGAGCAGTGATGTCGCCTTCAATGCTTCCTGAAACTGAGGCAATATCCGGGACGACAAAAGTACCATTCAATGCGACACCTTCACCAACCGTCAGACATCCACTTTGATTTGAATCTGCCAACAGCGCCTCCTGGGGTTTTCAATAAAAAAATCATAACAACAACTATTAGGATCTATCGCCCAACTTGCGCTTAGCATTCGGGCAACTCAACAATTTAATCCCAATTTGTATCTATAGTGAAATTATACGGTGAAAAGCAGGAAATATTGTTAAAAATCAACATAAAAATCTTGCATAAGGTGAAAAAATTTTATTTTATTAACTTTTTACCCTCTAAACACCATCAATTATAGGTTGAAATAATCTGAACTATTATTGTCAGCTCAAGAACTATGCTTTTAAATAGAGATTTTAAGAAATGTTATATTGATTTTTTATGTCTGCCATGCGAAATCAAAATTAGATTTATATTTCGCGAAGCACCATAATTCAGTTGTCTCCTCTATGTCTACTCCTCAGATATAGATTTATCCCGCTCTTTCGAGAGCGGGTTTTTTTTTGCCTGATGGATTTGAAGCGCTTAAAGAAAATTTAAGCTTTGAGCAGCACGAGAACGCGTTCGAACTCGGAACGTACCGCTAGAAGATCCATAGACACGCTTGGCTCGCCTTCTGCAACCATGCCTGATATGTCAGGGCCATCGAGTTTATTTCTCGCTCCACTGATGGTAAAACCCTGTTCATACAATAACTCACGAATGCGACGTATGAGTAACACTTCATGATGCTGATAATAGCGTCGGTTACCTCTACGTTTAACCGGTTTAAGCTGCGTGAATTCTTGTTCCCAATAACGTAATACATGCGGTTTAACACCACATAGCTCACTCACTTCGCCGATGGTGAAGTAACGCTTGGCGGGGATAGGTGGCAAGGGCGCCAACAAGGGCTTAACTGCACGATCGTTCATGAAATCGATGATTTAATCAGGCGGCGCTATTTGTGGATGAAGATGTGTTAACACCATCCACCATGGCTTTAAGTTTTTGACTGGCGTGAAAAGTAACGACTCGTCTAGCACTAATGGGAATCTCTTCTCCAGTCTTGGGATTACGACCTGGCCGTTGCGGTTTATCGCGTAATTGAAAATTTCCAAAGCCTGACAACTTGACCGACTCACCACGCTCAAGTGCGTCGCGAATCTCATCAAAGAAAGTTTCAACCATATCTTTTGCTTCACGCTTATTCAAACCCACTTGCTCAAACAAGAGTTCAGCAAGCTCAGCTTTAGTCAGCGTAGGCAAATCTTTTTCTAAACGTGAGCGAGCCTCAGTCACTAGCATGGCACGACCTAGATCTGCAGCAAAGACGGATTGCATTTCAACTGGAGTACTGTGATTCATTATTATCTCTTTGCGACTGCTTTATTGACGCAGTTTTGCTTGATGCTTTTTTTGAACACTATCGATAAAAACTGCCATCGCTGCTTCTACCGACTCATCTTGCAGTGTGGATTGAGTATCTTGCATGGTAATACGGAAAGCAAGACTTTTTTCATCAATTTCTAAACCTTTTCCTCTATATTCATCAAAGAAAACAATGTGTTGCATGAATTTACATACTGCGTTTGTTTTACTTTGATCAACAAAAGTATCGATAATGCTTTGTACATTTACCGATTGTTTAACAACTAATGCTAAATCACGCACTACTGCAGGGAATTTTGATATTTCACTGTATAAGGGCACATCTCTTTCTTGCAACGCAATCGCATCTATTTCAAAAATGACAGGACTGTGAGGAAGCTCTAGTTCTTGTTGCAAGCGTGGATGCAACTCACCAATCAAACCTATTTCTTTATTATTAAGCCAGACACTTGCTGCACGTCCTGGATGTAGAGCAGGATGGGTCGATGTTATAAATTTCAATACTTTTGGTGCAAATAACATTTCTAGATCTGCTTTCAGATCAAAGAAATCTACCTTACGACTCTCCATGCCCCATTGCTCTTCAACGAGCGGTCCATAAGCTAGAGCAGCAACACGCTTAGGCTGATTAAATCCTGCAACGTCGAGTGGTCCATCCACAGCAGCAGCATTTTTTAAATAAATAGCTCCAACCTCAAACAATCGCACACGACTTTGCTGACGATTGATGTTGTAACGCACATTCGCAACT
>JAXISQ010000130.1:0-5290 GCA_034680505.1 Noviherbaspirillum sp. | reverse complement strand
CATGATTTAAATCTAGTCAGGCATTTTGCTGACAGAGTTGGCGTGATGGAGCATGGCAGATTAATTGAAACTGGTGAGACGCAGAGTGTTTTTGCATCGCCGCGTGAAGCTTATACCCAAAAACTTTTAGGTTCCCACCCTCATAAATTGGTAGCAGACCCTGCATCCGATGCACCTGCTTTATTGAAAGCTGAGCAGATACGTTGTCGTTTCACGATTCAACAGGGGTGGTTCAAGCAGAGTGATTTTGTTGCAGTCGATAAGGTTGATATCTCACTGGCGCGCGGTGAAACGCTAGGTATAGTTGGTGAATCAGGTTCAGGTAAATCGACTTTGGGCATGGCGTTGCTAAGACTCTCGGTTGCAAAAACTGAAGGCAAGATTGTATTTGATGGTCATGAAATTAGTGCCATGCGCAGTCAAGATATACGCGCTTTACGTGCACAAATGCAGGTCGTGTTTCAAGATCCTTTTGCCTCTCTGTCACCTAGAAGAACGATAGAGCAGACTGTAGGCGAGGGCTTGGCATTACATCAACCGCATCTCAGTCAACAAGCCTTGCGTGATGCGATTGCAGCATGTTTGCAGGAAGTAGGTTTATCACCTGACATGATGTCACGCTATCCGCATGAATTTTCTGGTGGTCAGCGTCAACGCATAGCGATTGCGCGTGCATTGATTTTAAAACCCGCTTTGATGTTATTAGATGAACCAACTTCATCCTTGGATGTGTCGGTGCAATTGCAAGTATTGGAATTGCTTGCTGAGTTACAGAAAAAATATGGACTCGCTTATCTTTTCATCAGCCATGACTTAGCCGTCATACGCGCCATGTCACATCGTGTGGTGGTGATGAAAGATGGATGTGTGGTGGAGAGTGGTGCGACAGCGAGTGTTTTATCATCGCCGCAGCAAGCGTATACCCAGAAGTTGTTGGCAGCAGCTACATATTCAACATTGTCTTGAGTGAAATACGTGATTGAATGATTTTTTTCGTACGATTACGCTACGCTAATCGTACCTACGATGCACTTTGAATGCTTGAATTTGTAGGGCGCAATGTATTGCGCCGTATGTTGCACATCGAATTAGCGTTGTTGATAATTGTTTGATTGGCGCAAATTGTAGGGACGATTAGCGCAGCGTAATCGTCCGTGCAGTTGTTGTAATTATCAAAGTAGGTCGCAATGTATTGCGCCGTATGTTGCACATCGAATTAGCGTTGTTGATAATTGTTTGATTGACGCAAATTGTAGGGACGATTAGCGTAGCGTAATCGTCCGTGCATGCAAATTAATGACTATGTTTATTCGACGAAGACTTAGATGTGCGACTAGATTTTTCTGATTTCTCAGCTTTACCAGATTTAGGTTTGGCTTTGCCCGCTTTCACTTCTAGTTTCAAAGACTGACCGGCAACGACTTTCTTACCTTTTAAATCATTCCATTCACGAATTTGCGCCTCAGTGACTTTATAGCGTTGCGCTATAGATTTCAAATCATCATGCTTACTAACTTTAATGGTAATGCGACGTTTAGCAGGACCATCAGGTTCTACATTCATTGTCGAGTTATTTACCACATCATCCGTAATATCACGATCGGAAGCGGTAGCTAATTTCGGTACTAGCAAGACGGAGCCCGCTTTAACATGCATGTTAGGCGGAATATCATTTACTTCGCGTATGACTTGCGGGGTAGTTTTAAATTTAGCTGCAATCGTTTCAATTTTTTCACGTGCTGCGGTTACTCTGTGTGCAGTCCAGCTAGAAAGTGCTTTGGTCCATTTACTCAGATTCTCTTTAAATTTTTGCGCATTGATTTCTGGCAGCAAAATATTTGTGGTTGGACCACCTGGAATGATAGGCCGATTAAATTGTGGATTCAGTGCTCTGAATTCTTCAATCGGAATTTCGGCGAGTTCAGCTGCTAATTTAATATCAATATCGCGTGCTTTATTAATCGATACAAAGTAAGGTTGATTTTCAACGACCGGTAGCTTGATACCGTATTGCATAGGTGTAGCAATAATATTTTTTACTGCTTGCAGCTTAGGATAATAGTTGCGTGTTTCTGCCGGCATGTAATCAGACAAGCTATTAAAGTCTGTACCTCTGCCAGCTGCTTTTGCTTTTGCAATCGCGCGCGACACCGAACCTTCACCCCAGTTATAGGCAGCAAGCGCAATTTGCCAATCACCAAACATGCCATATAGTTTTTGTAGATAAGTCAGTGCTGCATTGGTTGAGGCAATCACATCGCGTCGTTCATCGCGAAATACATTTTGTTTTAAATTGTAGTCACGACCTGTGCTGGGAATAAATTGCCACATGCCCGCTGCTTTGGCGCGTGAATAAGCTTGTGGGTTAAATGAAGATTCAATGAAGGGTAAGAGCGCGAGCTCAGTCGGCATTTGCCGTTTTTCTAACTCTTGTAGTACATGGAATAAATAACGCGATGCACGTTGTGAAGTTCTTTGCATGTATTCAGGACGTGCGCTATACCAAGTGCTGTGGGTAGCAACTAATGGATTATTTAAATCTGGAATGGCAAAGCCTTTGCGGATGCGCTCCCATAAATCTTTGGTAGGGCCGTCTGGCGCGGAAGTCAGCGCGAAAATATCCAAATCATCATTTAAGCTTTCGCTTGGAAACAAAGGCTCAATGACTATATCGGATACATCCACTGTATTAACCGGTGCAACACTGACGTCATTTGCTATCGCCATGTTGAGATTGGCGATCAGGCTGAAAAAAACCAAAAGCGTGAGGGTTTTCAAAAATCTTGGAGCTTGCATAGTCCCTGAGGTTGGTACGTCGGCGCAGCGTGCTGCCAACGTGCAGATTGAGCAGCGGCAAGTGTAGTGAAGTCCCTCTTAGCCCGTCAAGATAAATGTCAGCAAGATGTCAAATCAAACAGTGACACTTTGCTAACTTAATTTGATTAGCCTAGCTGCGCTTCTCTATCTGAAAGTATTTTTCCACTCTCTTAGGGCAGCAAATGCCTCTATAGGGTCGCGTGTATGGAGTCGGCCTTGCGCAATAAGTTGGTCAATAATGCTTGATTCTTGGTTGCGTAAAAAAGGATTCGTACTTTTTTCTAGGCCTAGCAGAGAAGGAACGGTCGCTTCTCCGCGTGTACGTCGTTGTTCTTCAAGGATAAAGCGTTGTTGCAAAGCGCTGTTGTCAGGTTCGGCTGCTAGCGCAAAACGCAGGTTGGATAAGGTGTATTCATGGGCACAGTAAACCAAGGTTTTATCTGGCAATGCACTTAGTTTGGCCAGTGATTGCGTCATTTGAGCAGCTGTGCCTTCAAATAAACGGCCACAACCACCTGCAAACAAGGTGTCACCACAAAATAACCAATCGTTTTCAGCTGCGTAATAAGCAATATGTCCCGCAGTATGACCCGGCACATCAATAACTGAAAACTTGATGTGCGGTGCTGTTAATTCGACTTCATCAGCTTGACGAAGTTTGCTTGTAATGCCAACGATTTTTTCATTTGCAGGGCCATACACAGGTACGTCAAACTTTTGTAATAAATCCTGCACGCCGCCTACATGGTCAGCATGATGATGAGTGAGTAAAATAGCGTCCAGTTTTAGATTGTTGGCTTTAAGCGCGGCTAAAACAGGCGCGGCATCACCAGGATCGACCACAGCAGCATGTTGGTCATCATGAATAAGCCAGTGATAATTATCTGTAAAAGCAGGAATCGCGCTGACTTGTAATGTAGGCTTCACTGACATGGGACGCAATCTTCAAACGATGGAAAAACCGATTATATCGCTGGCACCTTGGTTTGATACGCCTGCAGGTTCATATGTGCGTGCATGGGAACAAGCGCGATTAGATGAACTCACTGCAGATATTTTTGGCTATAACGCAGTGCAAATTGGTTTATCTTGTATAGATGGACTCATGGCTAATCGTATGCCAAATAAATGGCGCACAGAGAGTGCTTGTTTTCCGCTGCCAAACGCTAATCATCAGTTTGAGCAAATACAACGCATAGTATTAACGCATGATTTTGCAGAATTACCATTTGCAACGCAAAGTTTGGATTTAGTGGTGTTGCCACATGTATTGGAATTTTCTAATGAGCCGCATCAGATTTTGCGAGAAGTAGAACGTGTACTCATACCTGAAGGACAAGTGATTGTCTGTGGCTTTAATCCCTTTAGCATGTGGGGCACGAGGCAAGCAGTGGGACGTATCACTGGAGCGCATTTTTTACCCATGCATGGTGAATTAATTAGTGTGCCGCGATTAAAAGATTGGTTAAAGCTTTTAAATATGGAAGTCAATCGTGGTCATTTTGGATGTTACAAGCCACCGTTTCGTACTGCAAAATGGTTAGAGCGTTTTGCGTTTCTTGAAAAAGCAGGCGATCGTTGGTGGCCTTATCTAGGCGCACTGTATATGGTGCAAGCAATTAAGCGTGTAAAAGGTATGCGTTTAATAGGGCCAGCGATACAACGCTCAGGCAAGCGTATGAATGCAGGTGTGCCAGCGACGAATAGAATGCGTAGTCAGATAGAAGGTGAAAGTAAATAATATGGATAAAGTAGAAATTTTTACTGATGGCGCATGCAAGGGTAATCCAGGTCCAGGTGGATGGGGCGCATGGATGATTGCAGGAGGTTGGGATGCATGGGAATCAGCAGGAAGACCCGTCTCGTATGAAAAAGAATTATGTGGAGGCGCTTTAAACACCACAAATAATCGTATGGAATTACAAGCAGTCATAGAAGCATTGAATGCCTTAAAACGACCTTGTGAAATTATTTTACATACAGATAGTCAGTATGTACAAAAAGGTATTAGTGAATGGATAGTCGGTTGGAAAAAACGTGGTTGGCGTAAAGCAGATAAATCACCAGTGTTGAATGTCGATTTATGGCAGACATTAGATGCGGCACAAGAACAACATCAAATCACATGGCGTTGGATAAAAGGCCATGCTGGACATGAAGGTAATGAACGTGCTGATACTTTAGCAAATCGTGGCGTTGAAATGGTATTGTAAATCTTTTGAATAAATTTTTTATTGTTGAAATTAAATGCGACAAATTTTTCTTGATACTGAAACCACAGGTTTAAATCCACGCACGGGTGATCGCGTGATAGAGATCGGTTGTGTTGAATTAGTTAACCGTCAACTGACAGGCAATAATTTTCATCGCTATATCAATCCTGAACGAGAATCTGATCCTGGTGCGTTAGCAGTGCATGGACTCACTTCAGATTTTTTAAGTGATAAACCTAAATTTGCAGAAGTAATTGCTG
>JAXISQ010000129.1:0-5322 GCA_034680505.1 Noviherbaspirillum sp. | reverse complement strand
CGGCTAGAGACGTAGCGCGACATGTAGACCCCGATCAAGGCATCGGGCGTGAATTCATAGGCAGTTTCTTCTAGAGCTTCGCGACTCACGGCAGTAATCAGTGATTCGCCGGGATCGAGATGGCCGGCGGGTTGATTAAAGCGCACCCCGTCACTGGTCTCTTCTTCGACCAGCAGAAATTTGCCCTGTCTTTCTATTATGGCGGCGACAGTAACCGATGGTTTCCAAATGTCAGACATGGTTTCCTTCTCAGAGCCGGCATTTTACCTTGCCCTTCATGCTGCTTTGCGCCAAACTGATTTTTAACTTTTAACCGAGTTAGTAAAAAACCTGCAAAATGCGCGCTTGACCAAGTTGTCGAATTAAAAACAAAAGCTGCCGTTGATATTGCCTATGACAAGGCATTATTTAATAAGTACGATTGTTCGTTTTTTTAGTTTGCGTGTAAGATTCGGTCGCAATTTTATTTTTTGGAGATCTCCATGAAAATCGGCATCCCCGCTGAAACGCGGCAGGGTGAAACCCGGGTGGCAGCCACACCGGAAACAGTGAAGAAACTCATCGCAGCCCAACATCAAGTGGTGGTGGAATCCGGTGCAGGCGTTGCCGCCAGCATTACGGACGAGGCTTACACAGCAGTGGGTGCGACACTAGGCAAGGCTGCTGATGCTTTAGCCTGTGAGCTCGTATTGAAAGTACGTGCGCCAACTGACGCAGAACGTGCGCAAATGAAATCGGGCGCCGTGCTAGTGGGTATGTTGAATCCTTTTGATGCAGACAATAATGCTGCCATGGCCAAAGCGGGAATTACCGCCTTTGCGCTCGAAGCTGCTCCGCGTATCACGCGTGCGCAATCATTGGATGTGTTGTCTTCGCAAGCCAATATCGCGGGTTATAAAGCTGTGATGATGGCTGCCAATGCTTATCAACGCTTTATGCCTATGTTAATGACCGCCGCAGGTACCGTAAAAGCGGCGCGTGTGCTGATCATGGGTGTGGGGGTGGCAGGATTGCAGGCTATTGCAACCGCAAAGCGTATGGGTGCTGTGATTGAAGCATCTGATGTGCGCCCTCCGGTGAAAGAGCAAGTCGAATCATTAGGCGCAAAATTTATTGATGTGCCATTTGAAACTGATGAAGAGCGTGAAATTGCACAAGGTGTCGGTGGTTATGCACGACCTATGCCTGCCGCATGGATGCAAAGACAAGCGCAACTGGTGCATGAGCGTGCTAAGCAATCTGACATCATCATTACTACTGCGCTGATACCAGGCCGACAAGCACCGATCTTGATTAGTGAAGAGACTGTTAAGGCGATGAAGCCAGGTTCTGTGATTGTCGATATGGCAGTGGAACAAGGCGGTAATTGTCCTTTGTCTGAATTAGGTAAAACCGTGATCAAGCATGGTGTGACTATTATTGGTGAGCCAAATCTTCCGGCCTTGTGTGGTGCAGATGCTTCTGCTTTATATGCACGCAATGTGTTGGATTTTCTCAAACTCATTATCAATAAAGAGTCAGCGCTAGCAATTGATCGCAGTGATGAAATCGTGGCTGCCACACTGATGTGTACAGCTGGTGAAGTTTTACGTAAATAAGATAGTTTATGCAACGTATCATGCTGCGCGCGAAAATACATCGCGCAACTGTGACGCAATGTGATCTGAACTATGAAGGATCATGTGGCATAGATGAAGATTTATTAGAAGCAGCCGATATTCGTGAGTTTGAAAAAATTGATCTCTATAACATTAACAATGGAGAACGTTTTTCAACTTACGCTATCAAGGGTAAGCGCGGTAGTGGTGAAATTTCTCTCAATGGTGCAGCAGCACGTTTGGCACACTTAGGGGATTTGCTGATTATTTGTACTTATGCTCCGATGTCTGAAAATGAGATCGCAACATACAAACAAAAAATTGTATTTGTTGATGAGAAAAATCACATCACTAGTTTAAAAAAATAAACCGCTCGTCGCTTTGGTCGAGCTCACTCTGTCTATCAATAAGAGGACATTATGGAAGTCAGTCATACCGTCATTAATCTGATTATTTTTGTGTTGGCAATTTATGTCGGCTATCACGTAGTGTGGACCGTGACACCCGCATTGCACACGCCTTTAATGGCGGTGACGAATGCGATCTCCGCCATCATCATGATCGGCGCCATGTTGGCTGCTGCACTCACAGAAGGCTTGGTGGGACAAATCGCAGGCACATTAGCAGTAGCCCTCGCTGCGGTGAATGTATTCGGTGGATTTTTAGTCACGCAACGTATGTTGGAAATGTTTAAGAAAAAAGAACCTAAAGTAAAAGCAGCAGATAAAGGGGAGAGTAAATAATGAGTATGAATCTCGTCACCCTGTTGTATTTGCTCGCTTCGATTTGTTTTATTCAAGCGTTAAAAGGTTTGTCGCATCCTGCAACGGCACGTCGTGGAAATGCTTTTGGCATCATAGGCATGGCGGTCGCTGTTGTGACTACGCTTGCACTGATCTATAAACTCAAATCAGAAGCTGTTGCAGGTTCAGATCTTGGTTATGGTTTAGTGATATTAGGTGTGGTCGTAGGTGGCAGCATAGGCGCCATCCTTGCGAAGCGGGTTGAAATGACCAAGATGCCAGAGTTGGTCGCTGCCATGCACTCACTCATTGGTTTAGCTGCGGTGTGTATTGCGGTTGCTGCGGTTGCTGAGCCTTGGGCATTTAATATCGTTGAACGTGATCAGGCTATTCCGCTTGGTAATAAGTTAGAGCTGTTCATCGGTACCTTTGTTGGCGCGATCACCTTCTCGGGTTCAGTGATTGCATTTGGTAAGCTTGCAGGTACATATAAATTCAGATTGTTTCAAGGTGCGCCGGTTGTCTTTAAAGGTCAGCACATATTGAATCTATTGTTAGCCATTGTGATGTTAGTGTTTGGTGCCATATTTTGTTTAACGCAAGATTGGACACCTTTCATCATCATGACAGCGATTGCATTTGTCTTAGGTGTATTAATCATTATTCCTATCGGCGGTGCAGACATGCCGGTAGTGGTTTCAATGTTGAATAGTTATTCAGGTTGGGCAGCAGCAGGCATTGGCTTCTCCTTGAATAACTCCATGCTGATTATTGCCGGCTCACTAGTGGGATCAAGTGGTGCGATTCTTTCTTACATTATGTGTAAGGCCATGAATCGTTCATTCTTCAATGTGATCCTAGGTGGCTTTGGTGGTGATGCAACGGCAGCAGTTGCAGGTGATCAGCAACAACGTCATGTGAAATCAGGATCGGCAGATGATGCTGCATTCTTAATGGCGAATGCTGAAACGGTAATCATCGTTCCTGGTTATGGTTTAGCAGTCGCACGTGCACAACATGCTTTGATGGAGTTGAGTGAAAAGCTTGCGCACAAAGGTGTGACAGTGAAATATGCGATTCATCCAGTTGCAGGTCGTATGCCTGGTCACATGAATGTATTGTTAGCGGAAGCAGAAGTGCCGTATGACCAAGTGTTTGAGATGGAAGACATCAATAGTGAATTTGGTCAGGCTGATGTGGTGTTAGTGTTGGGTGCGAATGATGTGGTGAACCCAGCAGCGAAAGATCCGAAATCAGCTATTGCCGGTATGCCGATACTTGAAGCTTATAAAGCAAAAACCATTATCGTGAATAAGCGTTCTATGGCTGCAGGTTATGCGGGCTTAGATAATGAACTGTTCTACATGGATAAAACCATGATGGTATTTGGCGATGCGAAGAAAGTGATTGAAGATATGGTGAAGGCAGTGGATATGTAAGGCTAATGAGTTAGTTGAAATACTCAATAAAGCTAAATTAAAAAAGCCAGCTATAAGCTGGCTTTTTTATTAGCGATCAAAATCTCTATGCACATCATGTACGGTCATACCTAATTTGGCATGCGGCAGTTTTAGCCAATCACGATGTTTCAAAGTTCTACGGGTATCTTCTAATCCTGCTGCCCAATGTTCTTGCATAGTTAATTTAGAAAATTCATAGTCTTTAGAATCACCTTCATATTCTTTGTGGTGATAAATCAGATGTAAGACATTGATTTGTGATTTTTCATCCAGCGTAGCGAGTAAAGTACGATCTTCATCACTCAGTTCATTTTTTGGTATGCGTTTAAGCGCATGTGAGAGTTCAATTTCAAGATTATGAATACGCTTGAAATGATCAGTCGCATTTCGGGTGCGGCTGGAATACATAATATCTTTTTGACGCATCATGACTTCAGGCATGGTTTTAGGTAACTTGCCGCGTGCATTAAACAAGTCCACTTGAAACACTAAGGTGTTTGCTAGCTTTTTCGCTTCGAGTAAATATTGCAGTGGCGTGTTAGAGACGATACCGCCATCCCAGTAATGATCATTATCAATTTCAACGGCGGGGAAGGCGGGTGGTAATGCGCCACTTGCCATGGTGTGCTTAGGATTTAAGCGCTCAAATGCACTATCAAAATAACGGAAGTTGCCTGTCCTTACATTCACAGCACCGACGCTTAGGCGGTGTTGTTGATTATTGAGTAAATCCCAATCAATTAAATCATTCAAGCTATGAAATAGCTTGCTGGTATCGTAATAACTAGAAGCATTTTCATTTCCAGTTATTTGACTCCATGGATTCATACTACGCGGCGAGAAAAATCCAGGTATGCCTGACATCATAGTCATGAAGGCACTTGTCATGTTGTGCAGCTGACGTAATGAATCAATGCTAGATAAATGCGCGCCGTAGCCATGACCTGACACCATTTCCCAAAAATCTTTTAATCGCGACACCTGATTTTCTGGTTTGTTACCTGCAATGATGGAAGCATTGATAGCACCGATAGAGACACCTGATAACCAAGTGGGTTGTATGCCGACTTCGCTTAACGCTTCAAATACACCGGCTTGATAAGAGCCTAGTGCACCGCCACCTTGTAAAACCAGAGCAACGGTTTCATATTTTTTTAAGATGCCCGGTAAGTCCGCATTATCAGCCGCTGGTTGGTTGGGATGACTTGCCATTTTCATACTCCCTTTTTCTAAATTTCAGTACTAAATAGTTTCACGGCAACAATATATAGTAGTTTTATTGCGTTGCCAGAAAAAATATTATGGCGTGAATAATGATGGCTAACAGAGCGGATAGGTCTTAATCATATAGAGATGGGGTGGTCGCTGAATACGATCAACCATTAGGTGCGCTAAACATTAGGTACGCTAAACATTAGGCACGCCAACCAAACATCATTTGTTCAGCTAAATGTTTTTTCGCTGGCTTGATGGCATCAATACAGCCCAAGCCTAAGCCTAGTAGCGTTTGTGTCCAAGAGT
>JAXISQ010000128.1:0-5401 GCA_034680505.1 Noviherbaspirillum sp. | reverse complement strand
GAAGATCTTGCTCCTTTTGTAGGCGACATCGCTGCAGTGCGATTGGCTCAGTTTGGGCGAACCACCTTTCAAAATTTTAAAACCAGTGGACAAAATTTTGCAGAGAGTGTGGCTGAATATCTGCTAGAAGAAAATCCAGTTTTATTACGCAAAGAAAAAAGACATGATTTTTCAGCGCAAGTCATGACCTTGCGTGATGACGCTGAAAGACTTGCTAAGAGAATTGCTCTGTTAGAAAAACAACATCAGGAGCAGGCATGATATTTAAACTAATGCGAGCACTGAAAATCACCCGCGTTGCCTTGCGCTACGGTTTAGATGAAATTATTTTATCGGCTAGCTCTGCACCTCTTTTACTAAAAATTTTGTCGGGGCTGATTTTTTGGCGTGATTTGCGCGCACCACGTGGCGAACGTTTGCGTCGCGCGTTGGAAGAGTTAGGTCCTATTTTTGTAAAATTTGGTCAATTGCTTTCCACGCGTAGAGATCTGTTAGCCTTAGATATTGCGGATGAACTAGCGCGCTTACAAGATCGCGTACCGCCGTTTTCTTCTGATCTAGCAGTTGCAGAAATTACGCGTGCATTAGGCCGTCACCCGGATGAATTATTTGCTAGCTTTACACGTGAGCCGGTTGCTTCTGCATCGGTAGCCCAAGTTCATTTCGCTGTATTAAAAAATGGTAAGGAAGTCGCCGTTAAGGTGTTGCGTCCTGGTGTGCATAGAGCAATTAAAAAAGATATCGCCTTATTACAAGTAGTAGCAACACTGATTGAACGGTTGTGGGTAGATGGACCACGACTTAAGCCACGTGAAGTGGTAGCAGAGTTTGAAAAATATTTGCATGATGAATTGGATTTAATGCGAGAAGCAGCAAATGCAAGTCAGCTGCGGCGAAATTTTGCAGATTCTTCATTGCTCTTAATGCCGGAAATGCAGTGGGATTATTGTTCTAGTTCCGTGATTGTGATGGAGCGCATGCATGGCATTCCTATCTCACAAACTGCACGTTTGATCGCTGAAGGTGTGGACTTAAAAAAATTATCACGCGATGGTGTTGAGATTTTTTTCACACAAGTTTTTCGTGATGGTTTTTTTCATGCAGATATGCATCCTGGGAACATCATGGTGTCAACCGATGTCGCGAGTTTTGGGCGTTACATCGCCTTAGATTTTGGTATCGTAGGTACGCTGACAGATTTTGATAAAGATTATCTTGCGCAAAATTTTCTTGCATTTTTTCAGCGCGATTACAAACGTGTAGCACAAGCGCATATAGAATCAGGTTGGGCACCTAAAGATACCCGTGTAGATGAACTAGAAGCTGCAGTGCGTGCATGTTGTGAGCCTATTTTCGATAGACCGCTTTCTCAAATATCATTTGGTCAGGTTTTACTGCGACTATTTCAGACTTCGCGACGCTTTAATATCGAAGTGCAACCGCAATTAGTCTTATTGCAAAAAACTCTGTTAAATATTGAAGGACTGGGAAGAGAACTCGATCCTGATCTTGATTTATGGCAGACCGCAAAACCCTTTTTAGAAAATTGGATGCGCGAGCAACTAGGATGGCGAGGCTTGTTGGCGCGTTTAAAAACAGAAGCCCCACACTATGCGCAACTCCTTCCGCAGTTGCCACGCTTATTACATCGCGTCTTAACTGTTAACGCAACACAGCAACAGCATAACTATGAAGATGTGTTGAGTCAGATGTTAGCGGAGCAAAGAAAAACTAATAAATTCATTGCTCGCATTATCTATTTTGGTGGCGGTCTAATTGCTGGCATCTTGCTCGTGCAATTGTTCTATCAATTTCAGGATGCTTTTTACTAAGCATTGCTGACGTGAGTCTTTTTTAGATGGCTCTATAATTGCCCTAATTTTTTAACACTGACTTCTGCTTGGGAGGGTGTATGACAACCCTGGTGACTTTCGTTTTGTTGTATCTCATGATCTCGGTAGCGATAGGTTTATATGCTGCGCGATTAGTGCATAACTCATCAGACTACACGAATGCAGGTCGCTCGCTTCCGCTTTATATAGTCATTGCAACCGTATTCGCTACATGGTTCGGTTCTGAAACTGTTTTAGGCATTCCCGCAAAATTTGCTAATGAAGGTTTGCGTGGTGTGATTGAAGACCCCTTTGGTGCTTCATTATGTTTGATTTTTGTGGGTTTGTTTTTAGCACGCAAACTGTATCGCATGAATTTGCTGACGATAGGTGACTACTATCGTTTTCGTTACAACAAAGTAGTTGAGATCATTGTTTCGTTGTGCATTGTGATTTCTTACTTGGGTTGGGTGTCTGCACAAATTACTGCGCTCGGTTTGGTATTCAATGTTTTATCGCAAGGAACTATCTCTCTGGCTATGGGCATGGTGATAGGTGCAACAATCGTTTTGATTTACACCTTATTTGGTGGAATGTGGTCAGTTGCGTTGACAGATTTTTTTCAGATGACGATTATCGTGATCGGTCTTCTGTATATCGCTTATTTGGTCGCTGATATGGCCGGTGGTGCAGGTGTAGTCATAGAGCATGCATCGCAAGAAGGAAGGTTAATTTTTTTCCCGCAGCCTACGACAGCAGAAGTGTTAGCTTTTATAGGTGCTGGTGTAACAATCATGTTTGGTTCTATGCCACAGCAAGATGTGTTTCAACGTGTGATGTCGGCACGAAGTGAAAACATATCCGTAGTCGGCGCCGTTGCAGGTGGTTCGCTGTATTTTGTTTTTGCTTTTGTGCCTATGTTTTTAGCCTACGCAGCACAACTCATCGATCCGGCGATGTTTGCTTCATTGATCAATCATGATGCACAAATGATTTTGCCCACACTCGTTTTAAGTCACACACCAATTCTGGCTCAGATTTTATTTTTTGGTGCTTTGTTGTCAGCGATTATGTCGACGGCGAGTGGCACTTTGCTCGCGCCTAGCATTACGCTGACTGAAAATATCATTCGTGAATTTGTTCCTATGAATGACACGCAATTGTTATTTACTACACGTGTTGTTGTGATTATTTTCACCGTTATCGTCACGACCTTTGCGCTCTTATCGCAAGGTATGCCAATTTATGAAATGGTGGGAAATGCTTATAAAGTACCACTGGTCGGTGCGTTTATTCCCCTCGTGATGGGTTTGTACTGGAGACGAGCTACTACGCAGGGAGCTTTGGTATCAGTGGTTGGAGGGCTGTCATCTTGGTTGTTGATGGAGTTCTTTGGTGCTGAATCTATCTGGCCGCCTCAGTTGGTTGGTTTGTTGATGGCTTTTTTCGGCATGATAGTTGGTTCATTGCTACCTCAATGGCTTGCGCCTTCGACTCAGGTACAAGACGCCGTCATGCATTGAACTCCCTCGGGTAAAGCCAGAAAACCCTTTATAATTCAAGGTTTTCTGAATTTTGCGGAGTAACCAGATGCCTATCTACGCGTATCGCTGTGAAGCCTGTGGCTTTGCCAAGGACGTGTTACAAAAAATGTCTGATGCGCCTCTCACAGAGTGCACTGCTTGCGGCAAACCGGCCTTCAAAAAGCAAGTGACTGCAGCAGGCTTTCAGTTAAAAGGCAGCGGTTGGTATGTCACAGATTTTCGTGGCGGTCAGAGTGCGCCAGCTGCAAGTGAGTCAGGTGCTGCATCCAGTGCGTCAACTGCAGCGCCAGCAACTTCGACCAATAGCGCTACGTCGAGCAGCAGCGAAAGTGCATCGCCAGCAGCAACACCAGCAGCATCGCCAAGCACGCCGAGCGCGAGTTAATTTTTTTATTCATTATGCGTAAATACTTCATAACCGGATTACTGGTTCTTGTACCACTCTCTATCACTCTATGGGTGTTGAACCTCATTGTTGGTACGCTAGATCAGTCCTTGCTGTTGATGCCGGAAAAATGGAGACCAGAATCTTTGTTCGGTTTTTATCTTCCAGGTTTGGGCACCATACTCACCTTGTTGATTATTTTGCTCACCGGTTTAGTAACGCGTAATTTTTTTGGTAATCGACTTTTGCAGTGGTGGGAATTACTGCTCAATCGAATACCGGTTGTGAATTCTATTTACTCTAGTGTTAAACAAGTCTCGGATACCTTGCTTTCTCCTTCAGGCAATGCGTTTCGCAAAGCTGTGTTGATTCAGTATCCCCATGCGAATTGTTGGGCAATTGCGTTTCAAACAGGTGTGCCAGGTGGCGATGTGAAAACACATTTACAAGGTGATTACATCAGCGTGTATGTTCCAACCACACCGAATCCAACCTCAGGTTTTTTTCTAATGCTAAAGCGTGCAGATGCGATTGAACTCGATATGACAGTCGATGAAGCACTGAAATACATCATCTCTATGGGTGTGGTTGCTCCTCATGAGCATAGTAAGACACCACAATCTCACTAATTCTATTCTGCGAAATTTGAAACTGGAAACTGATATGTCTATGCGTACACATTATTGCGGCCTCGCTAATGAAGCCTTACTAGATCAAACCATTAGTTTGTGTGGATGGGTGCACAGACGTCGTGATCACGGCGGTGTGATTTTTATCGATCTGCGTGACCGTGAAGGTTTAGTGCAGGTGGTGTGTGATCCAGATCGAGCGGAAGTATTTCAAACTGCAGAAGCGGTGCGTAATGAATTTTGTTTGCGCGTTACAGGTGTAGTACGTTTGCGTCCCGATGGCACAAGCAATACCAATCTCACATCCGGCAAGATAGAAGTGTTGTGTCACGAGTTGGAAGTATTAAATGCTTCTGTGACTCCACCGTTTCAATTAGATGATGACAATCTGTCTGAAACAACGCGACTCACGCATCGTGTTTTAGATTTGCGTCGTCCACAAATGCAGCAAAATCTGCGTTTGCGCTACAAGGTATCAATGGAAGTGCGTAAGTTTTTAGATGAGCATGGTTTCATAGACATTGAAACACCGATGTTGACTAAATCTACGCCTGAAGGTGCGCGTGACTATCTCGTCCCATCGCGCGTGAATGCAGGACATTTTTTCGCTTTACCGCAATCACCTCAGTTGTTTAAACAATTGCTGATGGTGGCTAACTTTGATCGCTATTATCAAATCACGAAATGCTTCCGTGATGAAGATTTGCGTGCAGATCGTCAGCCTGAATTTACGCAGATTGATTGCGAAACTTCTTTCATGTCAGAACAAGAGATACGTGATTTGTTTGAAGGCATGATACGTATGGTCTTTAAAAATGCATTGAATGTAGATTTGCCAGATCCATTCCCTGTGATGGATTTTGCAACTGCTATGCATTTATATGGTTCAGACAAACCAGACATGCGTGTGAAACTTGAATTCACAGAACTCACTGATGTGATGAAAGATGTAGAGTTCAAAGTTTTTGCATCAGCAGCTAGTATGGAAGGTGGTCGTGTCGTGGGACTACG
>JAXISQ010000127.1:0-5418 GCA_034680505.1 Noviherbaspirillum sp. | reverse complement strand
TCGATTTTGAATTAGAGATGGCATTTATTGTGGGTGCGGAAAGTGAATTAGGTCAGCCTATAAAAATAGAGCATGCGCATGATTTTATGTTTGGCATGGTGTTATTGAATGACTGGAGTGCGCGCGATATACAGCAATGGGAATACGTACCCTTAGGTCCCTTTAATGCAAAAACCTTTGCGACTTCTATCTCGCCTTGGGTGGTGACGATGGATGCACTAGAGCCCTTCTTTGTAGATGGCCCAAAACAAGAACCTGAGCCTTTATCTTATTTGCAGCAAAGCGGTGCGCAAGGTGTGGATATCGAATTGGAAGTGAGTTTACAGCCGCAAGCAGCTTCACAAGCGAGCACGATTAGTCGTACAAATTTTAAGACTATGTATTGGAGTATGGCGCAGCAACTCGTACATCACACTGTTTCAGGTTGTAATGTGAATGTGGGTGATGTAATGGGTTCTGGTACGGTGAGTGGGAGTACGCCTGATTCTTATGGCAGCTTGCTAGAGCTTAGCTGGAACGGTCAACGGCCATTGTTGCTGACAGATGGTCAATCCACCCGTAGTTTTCTAGAAGATGGCGATGAAGTCACCATGCGCGGTTGGTGTCAGGGCAAGGGTTATCGTGTGGGGTTTGGAACTGTAAAGGGGCGGATATCGCCCGCTAAAACTTCTTAGTCAGTCAGAATGGCCGCAGGCACTGCTCTGCGGTTATGATTGCGTTTTTAAAAGATGGGTTCAACCCACGACTGAGGAGAATGTATGCACGAGCCAGGTATTGGTGAAGAAGAAGGAGCAGCGCAGCTATTGCGTGGACCTGTAGGGCAGGGCTTATATATATTGTGTAAAGCTTTTGCTATCAGTGGCGGTTTGTTATTTGTGCTGTTGGTATTGATGTCGCTGATTTCCATCGTAGGTCGTAAGTTAGCTTCTATGCCTATTCCAGGCGATATAGAAATTATGCAAATGGGAACAGCGGTTGCCTCTGCCGCGATGCTAGCTTATTGCGAAATGATGCGTCATCACTTACGTGTCGATTTTTTCACTGCAAAACTTTCACCTATCAATCAAAATCGTTTAGATGCGCTTTCGCATTTAATATTAGGATTTATTTCTGTGTTGATTGCATGGCGTACTGCCGTTGCAGCAGTGTCCCTACATGAAGCTGGTGAAAAATCGATGATGTTGTTGCTGCCAGTTTGGCCTGCGGTGGCTTTACTCGTACCTAGTTTTTTATTACTTGCTGCTGCGGGTTTTTACAATGCGTCACATCACTGGAATCTATCAGCACAGAATGAGGTGACAGCATGAGTGGTATGCAAATTGGTTTGATTATGTTTGCAGTATTGATGGTGTTACTCGCAATGCGAATACACATTGGTATTGCAATGTTTATGATAGGTGCCAGTGGTTTTGTTGTCATGAATGATTATTCATGGCTGCCCTTGTTAAATTCACTCAAGAATCTCGCTTATGCGCGTTTTTCTAACTATGATTTGGCAGTGATTCCCTTGTTTATGTTGATGGGACAGTTCGCGACTAATGGCGGATTATCACGTTCACTTTTTACCTGTGTGAATAATTTTGTAGGTCATTTTCGCGGTGGCGTTGCAATGGCTTCGGTGGGTGCTTGTGCAGCCTTTGGCGCGATATGCGGTTCTTCATTGGCGACTGCCGCAACCATGGGTCAAGTCGCTTTACCAGAATTAAAACGCTATAACTATTCTGGTTCTTTAGCGACCGGTGCCTTAGCAGCGGGTGGCACATTAGGCATCATGATTCCTCCTTCTGTGCCCTTAGTGATTTACGCAGTGTTGACGCAAGAATCCATAGGTAAGTTGTTTATGGCTGCCATCATTCCTGGCTTATTAGCGATGTTGGGTTATATGCTAGTGATTCGAATTGTGGTCACTTTAAAACCTGAAGCAGGTCCGGCCGGAGCGCGAGTGCCACTAGCAACGGCATTACGATCCTTGTTAGGTGTGACACCTATCTTGCTCGTGTTTGTAGTGGTGATCGTAGGGATTTATGATGGCTGGGCCAATCCTACTGAAGCAGCGTCTATAGGTGCAGCAGCTTGCGGCATATTGGCTGTGGTCACTGGAGGTATGCGGTTAGAGGGCGTGGTTAAAAGTTTAATCAGCACTGCAGAAGCCACTGCGATGATTTTTCTGGTGTTACTCGGCGCAGATATGTTGAACTCAGGTTTAGCCATCACCCAAATGCCTGCTGAGTTAGCGCAGTGGGTACAAACTAGTGGTTTGCCTCCTTTATCCGTTATCTTTGCCATTCTGCTGATTTATATTTTCTTGGGCTGTGTGATGGATTCCTTGTCCATGATTTTGCTCACTATTCCTATTTTTTATCCTATTGTGATGGGCTTAGATTTCTGGGGGATGCCAGTTGAAGATAAATCAATTTGGTTCGGTATACTTGCTTTGATGGTCGTAGAGATAGGGTTAGTGCATCCACCTGTGGGCATGAACATCTACATCATTAATAAGATCGCAAAAGATGTACCGGTGATGGATACCTTCAAAGGCGTGTTGCCATTCATTGCATCTGATTTATTGCGTACTATTTTGTTGGTATTTTTCCCTGTTATTTCGCTGTATTTAGTACATACCTTTGGCGGTTAAATTTTATTTCCCACCTCACTTTGGTCAAGGAAGATTTTCATGAAAAACAGTTTTATCAATAAGCTCGCAATACTGGTTTTGTTATTTGCTGCCTCCAGTATATGTTCTGCTCAAACGATTACTCTGAAGTTGCATCATTTTTTACCAGCTAGTTCAACCGCGCATGTGAATTTCATGGTGCCTTGGTGTAAAAAAATTGAAGAGCAATCAGCTGGCAAGATGAAATGCCAAATTTATCCTTCCATGCAAATGGGTGGCACACCACAGCAGTTGTTTGATCAAGTTAAAGATGGCGTTGCTGACATAGTCTGGACAGTGCCAGGCTATCAAGCTGGACGTTTTCCGATTACAGAAGCGTTTGAATTACCTTTCATGATTTACTCCTCTGAAAAAGCTAGTCGCGGTTTATGGACTTATGCGAATAAAAATGCACTGGGTGATTACAAAGGTGTGAAACCGATTTTGTTTCATGTGCATGATGGTTCTTTGATTCACTCAACCAAGTTACATATAAAAACTTTGGAAGATTTCAAAGGCTTGCGCGTACGTGCTCCTACGCGTCAAAGCACCAAGATGGCAGAAGCATTAGGTGCAACACCAGTACCAATGCCTTTACCGCAAGCAGCAGACGCATTGGCTAAGGGTGTGATTGATGGAGCGATCATTCCTTGGGAAGTCGTACCTGCTATGAAATTCCAAGAAATCACAAAGTTTCATACTGAGATGCCTGTTGGTGCACCTCAGATGTCTAACACGGTATTTATCTTGGCTATGAATCAGGCGCGTTATGACAGCCTACCTCCAGAGCTGAAAAAAATCATTGATGCGAATAGTGGTGCTGAGCCTTCAGCATGGGTAGGGAAAATCTTTGCTGAAGATGCAGCGCCAGGACGTAAGTCTGCGGAAGTGCGTAAAAATAATTTCTACACCTTGCCTGCTGCAGAGTGGAAGCGCTGGGAGAAGGCTACGGCTAGCGTTGCAGATGAATGGGTCAAAGATATGAATGCCAAGGGATTAGATGGCAAACGTTTGTTAGAAGAAGCGAAAGCTGCTTCACGTTAATTTGTGGCCACTATTTCTCAGATCATTCTTGCTTTGTATAAAAAGTAATGCCTGAGGAAATTGCGAAAAGAAAATAAAAAATAATGCAAACCACGTAATTTTATTGTCAATTTTTTGAAGAGATACCCGCTTAGTGCGGGTATTTTTTTCTCCTTGGAATGACGACAATTTCTTTTTATTTTAATAAGTTTTGCAGGCAAATTTAGTTAAGTCTGGATTTATTGCAAATTAGAAAATAAAATAGCTTTTTCCAGTGTTCAATGTAAATTCGCCTAGTGTTATGTTGTATTTATCACAATAAATTTGATAAAAAGTAATTTTTTACTGCCAAATTGCAATGAAACGCTTGAAAATGTTGCTGCGATGACATATAAATTAGCATTCGAGTAATGTATTAGAAAAAATCAGACTTGTTTAAAGTCCTTAAGGTCTTTGGACGGGTCAACTGTCCGTTTTAATTTTGAAGGGGGAGAGACACCATGGATCAACATCCACTGGTTTCGCAAGATGGCTACGATCCGAATCGACTGCTAGATGCGTTAATCCAAAAATTGAATTTAAAAAATGACGCAGCCCTGTCTCGCGCTCTCGAAGTACGTCCACCAGTCATCAGCAAGATCCGTCATCGGACCCTGCCAGTCGGTGCGTCCTTGTTGATCCGCATGCATGAAGTGACAGATCTGAGTATTCGTGAATTGCGTGAACTGATGGGCGACCGTCGTAAGCGTCTGCGTATTAGCGAAGTAGATGGTAAGCCACGTACTATTGAGGATGATGAATAAGCTGCTTTACCGCAGCCCATCATTTTTTCGCTGCTGCTAGCAGCTCAAGATTAGATTAATCAAATCTTGAAAACAAAGCGCCTGATCTTATAAAGAGTTCAGGCGCTTTTGTTTATCCGCGCAGATTTGCGCCTGCCACGGTTGCCGCTAACAGGAGTATCACCACAGTTGTTAGACGCGTGCGCAGTGCGGTCAGCCACTCAGGCATGCCGTAATGCTTATAAAGCACCTTATCGACCTGCCAAGCCGCTATAAAGCCCGCCATGAGCAGAGCAAATCCAAATCCTGCTAACAAGGTAGCGCCCCAAGCGATGAGAGAGGGGATAGTGCCCCAGATCAGAGCTTGCTTAGTGTGTTTGAGGGATAGATCCGAGCAAAGCATGGCAGCGCCCCAGTGCACCCCACCCAGAAAAGACAAAATCACCATGCCATAGGCTAGCTGGCCACGCACAAACGCTGCGATCCATAAGGGATCAACCAGACAAGTGCCCAGCATAAGTAAGAAAAAAGGAATTAATCCTGCGTAGCCTAGTAAATGCGAGAGACGTTTATTTAAAAAATGGGGATTCATGATGTGCAAGAAAAAAATTAAAGCGATCTGCACATTGTAAATGCGCGTGACTTTTAATGCTGTGCAGTGTGGCTTACTACAAACGCTATAACGGCTTTACTTAATGCGAGAGGCTGATCTTTATGTGGAGAGTGTCCACATGCAGCAAGTTCTAGCAGAGTGGTGTGAGGTACTTGATCAACTATGCCACGAATTTGTTGCATGCTGCCATATTCATCTTCCACGCCTTGTACAGCAAGCAGCGGACATTGAATAGATGCGAGCTCCGCTGTGATATCCCATGTTCGGAATGCAGGGTCTAGCCAGATACCATTCCATCCATAAAATGCAGAATCAGGATCATGATGATGACGCGCAAGTCGTTCACG
>JAXISQ010000126.1:0-5432 GCA_034680505.1 Noviherbaspirillum sp. | reverse complement strand
TCCATCGTATGAACTTGATTTTTACTGCACTGTTTTAATAATCCATATTTATCGCGAGTCTTATCAAAAATTATAAGTGCCAACGTCGTATGATCTTTTTTAGCAGCAAGCATGAATGCGTTCATGCCAAGATTATCTTCTTGAAAAATAATTGCCTGAGCATCGACTGCCCCCTGCAGTAAATTTCTAACCATTTCTATATTGTTTTTATTCACTGCGATATGTAGCGGCGCTTTGCCATTTCCATCAGTCGTTTGTAGTAGCGCTTGCCTTTGAGTTGGTTCGTAAACACTAGCTAATAAAATTTTCACTACTTCAGATTGCATAGGAATGATGGCGTGCCACCATAGTCAATTTTTATATGTGGGTTTTCCTCCTATCGTTCGTTTCATGATGAACCCTAAATGATGTGAATATTCTGGGCAACCGTATCTTTATTTAGCGTTCCTCTTCTTGAGACATTCAATTCACCACTGATGCTATGTGAAATTCAATACCATTCTGCAAACAGTGATCGCACTCACTCAGCAATCAGGTATCCTTGCCTACTGCGTCATTTTTCACATGACATCCCGATTCTTTTTTTGATTTATTAATAACTATGGCAAATTACGTTTACACCATGAACCGCGTGGGCAAAATCGTCCCACCCAAGCGTCAAATCCTAAAAGACATTTCCTTATCTTTTTTTCCAGGCGCAAAAATCGGCGTACTCGGTCTGAATGGCTCAGGCAAATCCACGCTATTGAAAATCATGGCGGGAGTAGATAAAGATATAGAGGGTGAAGCCATCCCTATGCCGAATTTGAATATCGGCTACCTCTCTCAAGAACCCCAACTCGATCCAGAGCAAACAGTACGACAAGCCGTAGAAAGTGGCTTAGGCGAAGCCTTTGAAGCACGCGCAAAACTTGATGCCGTCTACGCTGCTTATGCTGAACCCGATGCAGACTTTGATGCATTGGCTGCTGAGCAAGGCAGACTAGAAGCGATTATTTCAGCAAGTGATGGCGGCAATTTAGATTTGCAATTAGAAATGGCGGCTGATGCTCTGCGTTTACCACCGTGGGATGCAAAAATTGCCGTGCTGTCTGGCGGTGAAAAGCGTCGCGTCGCTCTTTGCCAATTACTGCTTTCCAAGCCTGACATGCTCTTACTCGATGAGCCTACTAACCATCTTGATGCTGAATCCGTTGACTGGTTAGAACAATTCCTGCATCGCTTCCCTGGTACTGTCGTTGCTATCACCCATGATCGTTATTTCTTAGATAACGCGGCAGAGTGGATCTTAGAACTGGATCGCGGTCATGGCATTCCATGGAAAGGTAATTACAGTTCATGGCTAGATCAAAAACAAGCGCGACTCAAACAAGAAGAAGCTACTGAATCAGCACGTCAAAAATCACTACAAAAAGAATTAGAGTGGGTTAGACAAAATCCTAAAGGTCGCCAAGCAAAAAGCAAAGCTCGTCTTGCACGCTTTAATGAATTGTCAGAACACGAATACCAAAAACGCAATGAGACCCAAGAGATCTTTATTCCCGTTGCTGAGCGTTTAGGTAATGAAGTGATTGAATTTAAAAATGTCAGTAAAGGCTATGGCGATAGATTGTTGATTGATAATTTATCGATGCGTATTCCTGCTGGCGCCATCGTCGGCATTATTGGACCGAATGGTGCAGGTAAATCAACCTTGTTCCGTATGCTAGCGGGTAAAGAGCAACCTGATAGCGGTGAAATCGTCGTTGGTTCAACCGTACAAATTTCACTGGTTGATCAATCACGTGATGATTTAGACAATAAGAAAACCGTGTTTGATGATGTTGCAGCAGGCGCTGACATACTCACCGTTGGCCGCTTTGAAATGCCTTCGCGTGCTTATCTTGGACGCTTTAATTTTAAAGGTGGCGATCAACAAAAAATCGTAGGTAATCTCTCAGGCGGTGAACGTGGTCGCCTACATCTAGCCAAGACCTTACTCATGGGCGGTAATGTTTTACTACTGGATGAACCATCCAATGACTTAGATGTAGAAACACTACGCGCTCTAGAAGATGCCTTACTTGAATTTGCCGGTAGCGTCATGGTGATCTCCCATGATCGCTGGTTCTTAGATCGTATTGCTACCCATATTCTGGCTTTTGAAAGTAACTCACAAGTTACCTTCTTTGATGGCAACTATCAGGAATATGAAGCCGATAAGAAAAAGCGGTTGGGTGAAGAAGGCGCCAAACCTAAACGTATTCGCTATAAACCCCTTACTGTTTAATGCGATGTTTATTTAAGTCAATCTAGAAAGATCTAAGGCTCTTACTTTTATAAGAGAGTGCTGATTTAGAGAAGTATTGACCATTATTGGGATTAATAAAAAGCCGACGGCAGTGTGCGTCGGCTTTTTTAATTGCTTCAAAGATACGTAGTTAATGTTTTTTGGAACACAAGGCTAGGCTGAGGTACGAATTTCTTGTTATCACTTTTCAAGAAAGTCCAGATTATGCATGCAACTTCTAATCACAAAGTCTTAGTCGATATTCCATTATTCCCACAAAAAAATGACAAAGAAAAAATCATATTTAGCAGAAAAGGAGGATCCTCATTATTGTTTAAATTCAAAAAAATCTTTTGGGAAAAAGATATGCAAATAGCTGCAGCTAAGCAGATCAAAAATATTTTTCAGAGCTATTCCGAAAGTGACGCCACTTTTAAAAATCCGTTTCAATATATAAAAATAGAAGACGGAATAGATGAAAACTTGGTAATTGATGCATTAGCAGACCTAGAAAAAAGAAAAAAATTAGAACCTACAACTAAAGTCTTACCTGCTGAACTTGAAAATGCAAAAACAATGATTGATGAAAACATTAATGCCACTACCATAGATAAAATCGAGGCTGATGTTTTATTACTTGCACATCAAAAATGTTCTGCTTTACTCGCCCCCGATACCCTGACAAGAACTCTTAACATTTTAGAAAAAGTCACTCCACATAGTTTGATAGTTGTCAAGGAACGAGATTGTAGAAACGTCCTCACCATTTTAAATTTCCTTAAAAAGCAAATTCCTAAAAATCCTAATGATGCTTATCTTAATAAAATCCATAAGTGTATTGATGATCACGTCAAATCATTTACTGAGCAATTAGAAAAATTAAAAGAAAAAGAAAATAAAGTAAATACAGAGGCTTGTGAAACAAGGATTAAAACAATTATAGAATTTAAAAATAAAATTCCTGCCACATTAAGTAGGTATATATCTGCGTTTGAACAAAATAATAAGGCACTCACTGCATTTATAACTTTTCTCGAAAACCCTACAGCCTCCTTCAAACCAACTCGTGAAATCAGCACTAGAGATACTCTAGAAAATTTAATCGAAGGCCCACCTCCTTCTTTGCATGAAAATTATAAAGAAAAAAAGTTAGAAGAATTTGTAGCTATTTTTGCAGATCACGCATCGAATTTGCCAACTAGCCCAACTAGTGATGCTTGCTTTGATGCCGTAGATTATTTAACTGGTAGCTTACTAGACGCTGTCAATAGCGGTATTCGATTTGATCCACCCTTTTCTGCCGCTACCGAACAAGTTGAATTGAAAATTGCATTACGCAAAAACTGGGAGCAATATGGCCCTTCAGGATTTTTACTTCACTTGCTGAATTACGATAAATTTGGAATTGATGCCATCGACCATAAATCTTATTTAACACTGAACCACTTACTGCATGATCACCAGAGACTTGCCCAAATTACAAACAATCTTCCCGATTCATTGCAAGCTGGCTTTAATGTAAAAATGCAATCTTTAGAAAATGATTTGGCATTATTTAAGAAAAATTCTGAGCAGGTCAAGATTGATAACCGAGCAGAGTACAAATTATCAGATCAAAGAAAAATGGATGTTGAGGATGAAGTTGAGAGCAGAGAGGATTTACCCAAAAAGCAAGATCGTTTATTAAATAATAATGAAGCTCGCACAAAAGTCATTGATTCAATCAAAGGTATTTTTACTAATATCGCTGCTTTTAAAGAGAATAATGAAATTATTCCGGCTCTTACTAGTTTTATTGATTTTTTAAATAGATCTAATGATTTTTCGTTTAATAAAAACAATAAACGCGATCTCGATCAATTTTTTGTTATTTTCTTTGATCACATAAAAACTCTTACGCCTGATCAGCGCATGCTTTGCCTTAAAGAAGTGGATATTTTAGAAGGCATGCTGCTGCAATATGAAAATAATAGTATCGATGCAATTGATATCGTCAGTATAAAAAATAATTCTACTTTCGATCTCGCAACAGGAATTCAATTTTTAGCGCATGCCGTTCCACCATCTGGAAATTTAACGCATTTACTAAACTATTTAAAAGATGGTAAGTCATCAATTACTGTTATTAATTATTGGGGCTTACAATTTTTTTGTCAGTCTCAATTCACACAACTTAAAGATTTACTGCAAGAGCCTTCGCGTTCTTATTTTCAAACTCAGATTGAACAATTGCGTAAAGATTTAGCAGACCTTAAACCTGTCTATCAGGCTAGAACTACTTAAAGCATTTAGTACTCTTACAATTTAACTCGGTGATGGTTTCAGGTTTATACTGCGTTTTTCATGCAACGCATTATTAAATTAATCATCACCGCATGTCTTCTCCCTCTGAATGGTTAGCCGCTATCGATATAGGCGGCAGTAAAATTGCTGTCACACTTGCTAATGCTAGCGGTCCTCGCTATCGCTTAATTCAACCCACTGTTAAAACGGGCACGTCCCGCGCTATTCCCGAGCAATGTCACGCTTTGCTGCACTCTCTTTGTCATCAAGCTGACATTCATTTTTCTGCGATCAGTGGTGTTGGTGTAAGTGCTTGTGGACCATTTGCTTATCAAGATAATTTGCTTGGTTTAGTTGCTCCTAATTTATGCGGCGGCTTATCGAACGCAGAAGATTTACCCAATGACTGGACTTTTATTCCTCTGACTTCAGTGCTGCAAGAACACTGCGCTCATGTGGTGATTGACAATGATTGTATTGCCGCCTTGACTGCAGAGCGGTTCTTTGGCGCGGCTCAAAATGAACCGAATTGTGCTTATGTGACTTGGAGTACGGGAATTGGTTTTGGTTTATGTGTTGATGGCCATGTATTGCGCGGCAAGCATGGCAATGCGGGGCATGCCGGTCATATGTTGTTATCTGAAGTCTCTGATGCACTTTGTGGCTGTGGCAATCAAGGTGATTTAGAAGGTTTGATTTCTGGTCGCAATTTAAGTCAGCGTTTACAACAACCTTTGGAAGTGATTTTTACTGCTGCTGCCAATGGTGATCCTACTAGCTTAACGATAGCTGAAGATGCTGCGAAATGGTTAGGACGCGGGCTTTATAACTTGATCACGACTTTAGATCTGCGTTGTATTTTGATGGGCGGTAGTGTGTG
>JAXISQ010000125.1:0-5486 GCA_034680505.1 Noviherbaspirillum sp. | reverse complement strand
CTGCTGTTTACGATGTGACAGTGCGTAGTGAGGGTGCTGAAAGCAATTTGGCGAAACTCATGCCTTATTTAATCGAAAGTGCTTTACAAGATTTTCCTGGCAAGAGTGGAACGCCACGCGTTATCACTCTGCCAGTGAAAAAATAAATCAAGACAAATAAGCTTCAGAGACTATTGTTACTATGCCTATGATGACAACAGCAAGTATGAGCACGATGAGTAACTTGCCAAAATGTGGTCCATCACTACCGCCCGATGGTTGTTCATCAGGATGTTGCATAGGATTATCTGCAGACTCTAGATGATCATTAGCTTGACCTTTAGGCTGATCGCTCACGTTTTCTTTCTTCTGTAATGTTAAGGTAGCAAAATCGTAGAACCAGTCGTTTTACGTGATTCCAAATCAATATGCGCTTGTTGTGCATCTTTCAATGCATAACGCTGATTGATTTCGATTTTGACTTTTCCACTCCCCACCATTTCAAATAATTCAGCCGCCATTGCATCCAAATCATCACGCTTAGCAGCGTAATGAAACAAGCTAGGACGCGTGATAAATAAAGAACCACGTGAAGCCAATTCATTCAATGAAAAAGGTGGTACTGGACCTGAAGCAGAACCAAAACTCACCAAGGTGCCTAAGGGTGAAAGACAATCGAGTGAACCGATAAAGGTGTCGTTACCAATTGAGTCATACACCACTGGTACGCCCTTACCTTCTGTGATTTCTTTAACACGCTCAACAAAATTTTCTTTGTTGTAGTTGATTACATGCGCACAACCATGTGCTTTGGCTAATTTCGCTTTTTCTTCTGAACCAACTGTACCTATCATATTCACGCCTAGTGCTTTCGCCCATTGGCAAGCGATTAAACCTACTCCACCAGCAGCAGCATGAAACAAAATCGTTTCACCACCTTTTAATGGGAAGGTACGACGGAATAAATACTGCACTGTTAATCCTTGCAACATCATAGCTGCAGCAGTTTCAAAACTAATGAAGTCAGGCAGTTTAACCAAACCTTCTGCAGGCATCACACGTGAATCTGCATAAGCACCTGGTGGACGCGCAGCATAGGCAACACGATCGCCGGCTTTAACATGCGTTACACCTGCACCCACTGCTTCCACCACACCGGCGCCTTCCATACCCAAACCTGCTGGTAACGGTTGTGGATACAAGCCAGTACGGAAATACACATCGATGTAATTCAAGCCAATTGCATGCTGACGCACTCTGGCCTGACCTGCACCTGGTTCGCCGACTTCTACGTCGACATATTGCATAACCTCTGGACCGCCGTTGGTGAAACACTGAATTGCTTTTGCCATGTTACTTGTCCTGTGTATCAAAAAAAATGAATGATAACGCCATTCTAAAGAAAGAGTCGCGTGCTGAGCGTGAATTAAAAAATCACTAGAAGGTGCCAGGGTAGGCGCCACCATCTAACAAAATATTCTGACCGGTCATGTAACTAGCATGCACGCTACATAAAAAAGCGCAAAAAGCACCGAATTCTGCTGGCTGCCCAAAGCGTTTAGCTGGAATCAATGTTTGACGTGAAGCTAAAAATTCTTCACTACCAACACCCTCTGCTTTAGCCATCGCCATTAAGGTGGATTTCAATCTATCTGTTTCAAATGCACCGGGTAAAAGATTATTTATCGTTACATTACGCGCCACCGTTTTACGTGCAATGCCTGCTACAAAACCTGTTAAACCTGAACGCGCACCATTCGATAAACCTAAAACATCAATCGGTGCTTTCACAGCACTGGAGGTGATGTTGATAATCCGTCCAAATCCCCGCGCCATCATGCCATCCACGGTAGCTTTGATTAATTCTATCGGTGTCAACATGTTTGCATCGAGTGCAGCTATCCATTGCTCACGTTCCCAATCACGAAAATCTCCCGTTGGTGGTCCTGCTGCATTGTTGACCAAGATATCTGGCTGAGGACAGGCAGCTAAAGCTAGTGCACGCCCCTCTGGTGTGGTGATGTCACAAGCCACAACTTGAATCACAACATCTGAATGAATCAAGGTACGTATTTCTTTTGCTGCTAGTTCACAATTCGCAGCATTGCGCGCCACCATGGTGACATGCACTCCTTCTTTGGCTAATGCTTCTGCACAGCCACGACCCAAACCTTTGCTCGCTCCACATACCAGTGCTGATTTTCCTTGTAGACCTAAATCCATGTCACGCTCCTGCTCTATATTGAAAGTTAAAGATGATGTTTACGCGATAAAAGCAGCATACCGGCTATGACTAATGCAGTACCCGCTAACTGTATCGCAGTGATAGGCTCACCAAGAATCAGTGCTGCAAGAAATAAAGTGGAGACTGGTCCTACCATACCTGCTAAAGCAGACACGCCCGCACCAATTCGCGCAATCGCCATCATCGTGAGAAAGACGGGTAATACGGTACAAAAAATAGCATTCACTATTGATAAACCATACACAGGTAAAGGCTGAATCAAATTAGACCAAGGACGGAATAATAAAAACTGCCCCACTGCTGCAACGCATGATACACACATCAAATACGACACTAAACGACTGGTACCTACACGTTTGACTAATTCACCAGAAAATAATAAGTAGAGTGCATAAAAAATAGCGCTAGCAAAGACGAATGCACCACCTAACAAAACATGATTACCACTAGTTTTTACATCATGAATAAAAACCAAAATAGTCCCGCTATAGCAAATCAGCAAAGCTAGCCATTCACGTTGATCTACTTTTCTTTTGAATAAAAAGACAGATAGCAGCATGACGAAAGATGGCGTTAAAAATAAAATTAATCGCTCTAAACCTGCTGAGATGTACAACAAACCGATGAAATCTAAGTAACTCGATAAATAATAGCCTAGCAATCCCAACACAATTAAGCGCCAACGATCAGATGGCAGCAGTGAAGGTGATTGCCGCATTTTTATCAATGCGATCACACCAAAAAAAGGCAATGAGAACAACATACGAAACGCTAATACAGACATAGCGTCAATATCATGTCGGTATAGCAGCTTGACGACGATCGCTTTAGCAGAAAAAAGTACAGCACCCGCAATCGCTAATACTAATCCGGCAAGAAAAATCTGCCTTGCAGTCTTAAGACTTGTGTTAGTAGATGTCTGACTTTGGTCGAGAGGATGATCGTGATTAGTGCTAGTGGTCATGGGCAGATTGTAATGCCCTCTTCTTGACTCCGTATTAGCAAGTTAAAACAGAGCGAAATCAGGGCTTTTCGCAGAGGCAATATGGTAAAATCGCAGCCCGGTCAGAGAGCGCATTATCACGCGCTGTAGAGTCAGCACATTACGCCTTCAGCAGGATTAGAACATCGCAATCCTTGCGGCGTATCACAACATCCTGACCAGCGATTAATTTTCAGCAGAAAGATCATCATGGCAGGACATAGTAAATGGGCCAACATCAAGCATAAAAAGGCGGCAACGGACGCCAAGCGCGGCAAGATTTGGACTCGACTCATTAAAGAAATTACAGTGGCAGCACGTTTAGGTGGTGGCGACTTAAATAGCAATCCGCGACTTCGACTCGCTGTTGATAAAGCAGCGGATGCGAATATGCCTAAAGATAATGTCACTCGCGCTATACAGCGTGGTACGGGCGGTCTAGATGGTGCGAACTATGAAGAAATTCGTTATGAAGGTTATGGCTTGAATGGTGCTGCCATTATTGTTGACTGCATGACAGACAACCGAGTGAGAACAGTCGCTGAAGTACGTCATGCTTTTTCTAAGTTTGGCGGCAATATGGGTAGTGAAGGCTCGGTTGCTTTTCTGTTCAAACATTGTGGACTTTTGTTTTTTGCACCAGGCACAAATGAAGATGCATTAATGGAAGCGGCCTTAGAAGCTGGTGCAGAGGATGTGATTGCAGATGATGAAGGTGGATTCGAAGTGATTTGCGATCCGTATGCTTTTTCTGGAATCAGAACAACCTTAGAAAAAGCAGGCTTTTCAGCAGAAATGGCAGAAGTCACCATGAAACCTTCGACTGAAACTGAATTTTCTGGTGATGATGCAATCAAAATGCAAAAGCTACTTGATGCACTAGAAAATCTCGATGATGTACAAGAAGTGTATTCGAATGCTGTGATAGATCAATAAAATTTTATCAACCTTCTGCCACGTTTCTTTTTAATTCAATTACAACTCAACCTGATTTCACATTAATGAAAATACTTGTCGTTGGCTCCGGTGGCCGTGAACATGCCTTAGCTTCTAAGCTAGCACAATCAAATCGTATACAAGTTGTGTATGTCGCTCCTGGTAATGGTGGCACTGCACTGGATGGACGTTTAAAAAATATTCCAATTACAGACATTAATGAACTTGCTGAGTTTGCGTTTAATGAAAAAATAGGATTAACCGTAGTCGGTCCTGAAACACCACTCGCCGCAGGTATTGTTGATGTGTTTCGTGCGCGCGGCATGAAAATTTTTGGTCCTACCCAAGCAGCAGCGCAACTCGAAAGCTCGAAAGATTTTGCTAAAGCTTTCATGCATAGACATGCTATTCCTACTGCACGCTATCAAACCTTCTCTGATGTCACAGCAGCGCATCAATACATCAATGAACAAGGCGCACCTATTGTCATCAAAGCAGATGGTCTCGCTGCCGGTAAAGGTGTTGTGGTTGCGATGGATATCGATGAAGCGCATGCAGCCGTTGATATGATGTTGTCAGACAATCGCTTAGGTGATGCTGGTGCGCGTGTAGTGATAGAAGAATTTTTAGAAGGCGAAGAAGCGAGCTTTATCGTGATGGTAGATGGCAAAAACATTTTGCCACTCGCAACTAGCCAAGATCACAAACGCTTACTCGATCAAGATGCTGGCCCTAATACGGGTGGCATGGGTGCTTATTCACCTGCACCCGTTGTGACACCTGCTTTACATGGTCGTGTGATGCGTGAAATCATACAACCGACTGTACAAGGTATGGCAAAGGATGGCATTCCCTTTACTGGTTTTTTATATGCCGGTTTAATGATCGATGCAAAAGGCAATCCAAAAACTTTGGAATTTAACTGCCGTATGGGTGACCCTGAAACGCAGCCTATCATGGCGCGTTTAAAAACAGATTTGGTTACCGTGATGGAGCATGCAGTTAATGGCACGCTCAATGATGTAGAGCTAGATTGGGATAGACGTACTGCACTAGGTGTAGTGTTAGCTTCTGCAGGTTATCCTGATGCACCACGTAAAGGTGATGTGATTACTGGCATCCCAGCTGATAACGCTGATTGCATGACCATTCATGCAGGTACGAGTTTAGAAAATAACGAACTACGCACCTCTGGCGGTCGTGTGCTGTGTGTGGTGGGATTGGGTGATAGTGTTAAGACTGCACAAAAACATGCTTATGATGCAATCGAACATATTCATTTTGATGGCATGCAATTTAGACGCGATATAGGTTGGCGAGCATTGAAACGACCTGCCTAAGCAT
>JAXISQ010000124.1:0-5493 GCA_034680505.1 Noviherbaspirillum sp. | reverse complement strand
TGTCAGATAACACCAGTTATGTGCACACAGAAGATGGTGATTTGCATCCTGGTGAAACAGTAGAAGAAAAAATATCATTATCTGAACGTTTTGGTTTATGGGTATCGTTCTATCCCTTCCGTCAAGATGACTATCTCAGCATCGTGCACTACTGGTTAAAGCATTTTTCTGTGAAAGCAGATAAAGCAGAAATAGAAGCCGAAGCATTGCGTTGGGCTTTACAACGTGGGTCACGTTCGGGACGAGTAGCTTGGCAATTTGCACGTGACTATGCGGGCAAGCACGCAGGCAAGCACGTAGGCAAGCACACAGCATGAATGTGAAACAGGCTTTGCCTATCGACGTGGCAGTAGGCATCTTATTAAAATCCAATGGTGATGTTTTGCTAGGCTGTCGACCTGAAGGTAAACCTTTTGCAGGTTATTGGGAATTCCCCGGTGGTAAAGTCGAACAAGGTGAATCAGTGTTAGATGCACTCAAACGTGAGTTTGAAGAAGAAGTGGGTGTACAGATTTTATCTGCTGATCCTTGGTGTGGCGTAGAACATGTTTATCCACACGCACATGTGCGATTACATTTTTTTATCAGTCGTGAGTGGAAGGGTGAGCCTGAAGCGCGTGAAGGACAAGAGCTTGCATGGCAGGGTAGTGTGGCTGTCGAACCGGTTCTACCTGCAACCGTACCTTTACTTGAGTGGTTAGATAGAATTCGTTACGGTGAGCGGCTTTGATTATTTAATCGTATTTATTTACGAGATTCAAAGACAGCGCTTAACTTAATTCAGGATCTTGATCTTCTACCGGCATTGCACCGGGTATCACATATTTTTCTTCTGCCCAAGCGCCTAAATCAATTTGCTTGCAGCGCTCTGAACAAAAGGGGCGAAATTTATTTTCTTCACGCCACACTACTTTGGCTTCGCAAGTCGGACAGTTAACAGTAGTAACCATAAGCTGCCGACTAACTTAGAAATTACACAGTGTCAGTTCAAACGGTACATCACCTTCAAATGCTTTTGGTTTGAGGTCGCCGTCTTGTGACATAAAACGTATCCACAACACATACTTGTTGGCAGAGATCTCAGGAATAGCACCGAGGTTTTCATCAATCGCTAAACGCAATAATTGATAGGTACGTCCTTGTAGCATTTGTTGAAAATTACCTGCAGTAGCAACTGCATCAGAAGCACGACCTGATTCACGTAACAAACGCAAAATAATCGTGATCGCTGAGAACATAGGTTCTAGTGGACCAAACCAATGCATGATGTCAGCACGACGTTGATCAGCTGATAATTTTTGCCACGCAAAATAAGAAGGCAAATCAAACTCACAAGCACCGCCAGGAATAATGGTGCGACCACGTATGCTCATCAACCATTCATTGTCACGAATATGTTGACCAGTTTTGCCTTGCATAGAAATAAGTGCATTTGCAGTTTTTTCTACGTCATGCAAAATCGCATTGAGTCTATCCGCTTCTACGTTGGGATTCGATTTAAAACTGGCTAGTGTTTGCTTTTGACGCTCAAGCTCTTGCAACAGATCAGACTTTAAGTCCGCGCGTCCGCATACCTCGAGCATTTCGAAAATCGTAGTGAGTGCCACATGATGTTGGAGTGGATTGTTTTGCTGTACGAAGAAGCAAAATTTGTCGTACAGATCCTCCAGCCGCAACATGGTGCGAATACGCTCATTGAAAGGGTATTCGTAAACGGTCAAAGTGCCAGTCCTTAAGAGTTGATTAGAAAGTAACCAGCGAGATTCTGAACTAAGTGTGGGGAAAATACAAACATCTATCCGCCTTTTGCGCTCATTTTTTCGTCGACAGGCCTAGATATAAATTATGCAACTCGCCTACTTGGGTTTCTAGCGTTCCTAAATCGCTCTCATTGAGGATGACATCGTCCGCCGCTGACTGTCGCTGTGCCCTTGTAACCTGCGCTTGCATGATGTCAGCGACCTGTTTTTCAGTCAGATGATTGCGTCGCATCACACGCTCGCGCTGCAAGCTTTCACTACAGTCCACCACCAGTATGCGGTCCACTCTGTCACGCCATTTGCCTGATTCTACTAGCAGCGGCACCACAAAAATCAAATAGGCACCACGCGCTTCGTCAGCCGCTAGGCGCGTTTGCGTAGCTATCATGGGGTGCAGAATAGCTTCTAGCGCCAATCTGGCACTGGGGTTGGTAAACACATGCTCACGCATAGCGCTGCGATCGAGAGAGCCATCCGCAGCGATGAAGGCAGCGCCAAATTCTGCGCGTATGGCAGGCATGGCGAGCCCGTCGGGTTTTGTGAGAGCGTGGGCTATCTGATCCGTATCAATCACACTTGCGCCGCGTGCCTGAAATAAATCTGCTACTAAGGACTTGCCGCTTCCTATTCCGCCTGTCAGGCCGATAGAAAATAAACGGGAATCAAGAGAAGTGGAAGGATGAACTGCACGCATGTCGCCATGATGCCATCAAAGTGGGTAGCCCAGATAAAGCTCAATCAGAGGTTTGCCAGCTAATAAAGCAACCAAGCCCGCCAGCGCAAGAAAAGGCCCGAAGGGAATCGGGTGCTCACGTTGATGACCACGAAATAAAATCATGATCAAACCTATCGCTGCACCCAGTGCCGAGGACAGCAATACAATCAGAGGCAGCATCATCCAACCTAACCAAGCGCCCAATGCCGCTAGCAATTTGAAATCACCGTAACCTATACCTTCTTTTCCAGTGATAAAACGAAATACCCAAAACACCATCCATAAGAAAAGATAACCGGCTGCTGCTCCTATGACAGCATCACTTAAAGGCACAAACACGCCATTAAGATTGATTAACAAACCCAGCCATAGCAAAAGTAGAGTCAGATCATCGGGCAGGGTTTGTGTATCAATATCAATAAACGTCATCGCAATCAGCATCCACACAAAAACAAGTGCAGAAATTCCTGCAAGCTCACTGCCTAGTTGCCATACGACGATGGCAGACAAGAAGCCAGTCGCAAATTCTATGAAGGGATAACGTGGAGAGATTGTTGCGCCACAGTTGCTGCAACGACCGTGTAATTTGAAATAACTAAAAACAGGAATAATTTCTTTGAAACTAAGCGTGTGCCCACAAGCTGGGCAAGCTGAGCGCGGTACGATTAAGTTATATCTATCTTTATGAACAAGAGGTTGATCTTGTTCTAGTGCTAGATAATTATCAGATTCTCTTTGCATCATGATGGGAATGCGATGAATGATGACATTCAAAAAACTACCCACGCACAAACCTATGACCAACCACAACAAAGTAGCTGACAAGGTACCAGCAGGTGCCAATAAAAATGGTAGTAAAGTATTATTCATTAGACTACTGATCCCAACTGAAAAATAGGCAGATACATTGCAATCACTAAACCACCTATCACGACGCCTAAGATAACCATGATGATAGGTTCCATTAAAGTAGAGAGCGATGCAACTGCGGCATCGACTTCTTCCTCATGAAATTCAGCGACTTTAGATAACATTTGATCTAGCGCGCCGGACTCTTCACCAATAGCGACCATTTGCGTCACCATGGCGGGAAATACTTTTGTTGTTTGCATGGCGGATACTAGACTAGATCCGCTACTTACTGCAGCACTAATTTTGCGAGTGGCCTCTAAATAGACGGCGTTACCAGCAGCGCCACCTACTGAATCCAAAGATTCTACCAAGGGTACACCAGCTGCAAACATGGTCGATAAAGTGCGCGTCCAACGTGCAATGATGGCTTTACGTATGACAGCACCAAATAGAGGTAATTTTAATAACAATTTATCGGTACTAATTTGCATAGCAGGAGAGCGCTTCCAGGCGCGAATAAAGAATATGGAACTGATAACTAGCACTGCTGCTACCCAATACCAATAGCTCACAAATTTATCAGATAGCCAAATCACTATTAAAGTAGGCAGAGGTAACTCAGCCCCAAAACTAGCAAATACATCTTTGAAAGCAGGGATGACCCAAATCATGATGACGGTCGTCACAATTGCTGCTACACCTAAAATCGCCACTGGATAAATCATAGCGGAACGAATTTTTCTTTTTACAGCCAAAGTTTTTTCTTTATAGAGAGCTAGTCGAGTGAGGATTTCTTCCAGAATGCCGGCTTGCTCACCTGCAGCGATCAGATTACAAAATAAGGCATCAAAATAATCAGGATGGCGCTTGAATGCTTCGTGCAGGCTACTACCTGTTTCTATGTCAGCACGTATCTCTTGTAATAATTTTGAGAAGCTAGGATTAGCATTGCCTTGAGAAATAATATCGAAAGACTGTAGTAAGGGAACACCCGCTTTAATCATGGTAGATAGTTGGCGCGTAAAAAAGCAAATATCTTTTTCAGAAATTTTTTTGCCTTTGGCAAATTGTTTTTTTTTAATTTGTACCGCAGAGATACCTTGTCTTCGTAAAGTGGCAGCGATGCTGCTTTGACTTAAAGCGCGTAACTCGCCTTGTACAGCTTTACCATTTTTATCTTTGCCTTGCCATGTGTAGAGCGTTTCAGTTTGCACTTGAGTGCGTGCTGTATTGGCAGTTACCATATGCGCTCCTATCTGACTTTATTGGTTCGTACAGCTAAGGACTTCTTCTAGGCTTGTCATACCTTGTTTCACTTTGACTAAACCGGCTTGACGTAAAGTTTTAATGCCATCACGTTTAGCCTGCGCTTCAATTTCCATCGCAGTGCCTTGGCTAAGAATAATTTTTTCCATCGCTGATGTGATGGGCATCACTTGATAAATACCAACTCGACCTTTGTAGCCTGTTTGATTACATTGATCACAACCTGTTGGACGATATGCAGTCCAACTACCATCACACTCAGAGCTATCAAAACCAGCTTTGATGAGCAATTCATCAGAATAGGTGGCCGCTTGTTTGCATGAACAAAGTCGGCGTGCTAAGCGTTGCGCGGTAATTAAATTTACTGCAGATGCGATGTTGAATGGCGCAACACCCATGTTTAATAAGCGCGACAAGGTAGCGGGAGCATCATTGGTATGTAAGGTAGAAAAAACCATATGGCCAGTCTGTGCGGCTTTAATCGCAATATCAGCCGTCTCCAGATCGCGAATTTCTCCCACCATGATGATGTCAGGATCTTGTCGTAAAAATGCTTTGAGTGCGACTGGAAAAGTCAGCCCTGCGCGTTCATTTATGTTGACTTGATTCACGCCGGGTAGATTGATTTCTGCTGGGTCTTCAGCAGTGGCGATGTTAATGCCTGGTTGATTCAAAATATTTAAGCAGGTGTAGAGAGAAACAGTTTTTCCAGAACCAGTAGGACCTGTGACTAACACCATGCCATAAGGTCTTTGAATAGCTTCTAGTAGCAATGCTTTTTGTTCGGGTTCATAACCGAGCGCATCGATGCCTAAGGTAGCTTGGCTACCATCAAGTATACGCATCACGATTTTTTCACCAAACAAAGTCGGCAAAGTAGAAACGCGAAAATCAATACTG
>JAXISQ010000123.1:0-5512 GCA_034680505.1 Noviherbaspirillum sp. | reverse complement strand
TGGGCAAAACTTGTATTTTCCTGTGAGCCTAAACTCACATGGCCACGTAAAGGATACGTGGAGGAGACTGCTTTAATAGCTGCTAAACGCGTATCTACAGTCGCACCTACACCACTACTCACCATACTAGGGAAAGTAACCGTGTCTGCCATCGCCAAACCGAATTGCTGTGCTTGCTCGCGCCAAGCTGGTTGCATGGGATAGTCACTGCGCACCACTAAATCTGCGCCTAGCAATTCACTTGCATCGCGCACCAAGGCGCGGTTCATGCGATCAACCAAGAAACCAACCGAAGATACAGCGCCGACTGCTACGATTAAGGCAACGAATAGAAACCGTAATTCGCCCGCACGCCAGTCACGCAGCGTCATGCGCCATGCTTGAACAAACAACCAGTATCCAGATGATGGAATAGACATACAAGCACACCCTATCAAAAACTTATTTGCAGATTGCAGATAAGTATGTGCATTGTAATGAGTCAAGCAGAAACTTGCTGTTAAACCTCTGTTGCAGCGGATTATTTGTCCAGTTACATACTGGCGCCGCGCATACCATCTACATGCGCGCGTTCAAATTTCTCCTGACAAGGAGCACAGCGCTCCGCTGACAACACTGCCATCAGCCTTTCAAAAGGAATGGCATAACCACAGCTCACACATTCACCATAGCTACCTGTGAGCATTTTCTTTTGAGCTAATTCAATTGCGCGCAATTCAGTGACATCGCGGGTAACTGCTGCATTACCTAAATCGACTGATAAGTTGGCAAATGAAATATCACCCGCATCAGGGGCTTCGCTAGCGAGTGCAATAAAGTCATCTTTCAAATTGATTTCACGACGTATATCTTCTCTTAGCGCATGCTCCCTTTGCGCTAATTGATTCTGTAGCAGTGATTTCTGCTGATCGCTTAAGGCATCCATAAACCACTCCCATGAAATTACTTTTATATTCAACTAGAGTGCGCATAACTTCATTCGCACCTCATTCATTGTGTAATTGAAATGGAGTAAAAGATTTGATATTTCACAAGAAAGCTGATCAGCATCACATTTACTGAATTTAACTTAGCGATAATCTATTTTAAAAATATCACCTAGTCTTGATTAAATTTGACTTATTTTTTTATCATTTTTTCATCTCTAACACTCTTGCTGACCTGTTGATTTCGCTCAACTCTTGCTAGCATGATTCATCTGTGATTCCAGATAGACTCGCATTATCTACAAATAATTTATTAAGTATAACCGTGAGTAAAAACATGGAATCTCAACCCACTATGCATCAACTAATGGAAGTTTTTTTTACATCAATTGCCACACCAACTACGACTATGCGTGAACGTTATTTTTTACGTGAATCTCTACATAGCTTGCAACGCTTAAGTCTCAGTCAACATAAATTAGAAATGTCACTCAGTGTAAAAAAATTAATATCTAGCTCTTATATTTCACACAATATCAAACAAAGAAAAATAAGTGATCATCATGAAGAACATGCAGCAGCGCAAAATAAGCCAGCCTCAGGCCACTCTAATTCTTAGCCTAGAATCTCATTCATCAAAGCGCATAGGTTGTTTATTTTTATTCGGTTCAACATAGAATAAATTTTTAGTTTCCAACTTATGACGCTTGCATTGACTTGTCTTTGCATGACGCGTTTATAATCCACTACAAAGAAAAAGCCACAAATAGTGCGTGGCTAGATGGAGCACGGATGAAAACTCAAGATGTTCGACAAATTGTCACCGTTCATGATGAGCGCGATGCAGCCCGCCATGCTAAGGGAAAAATCACTATCATCGATGATGATAAAGCGATACGCCATGCTTTAAGTGCTTTATTAGAATTTGAAGGCTATGCAACCGAAACTCTGGACTCGGCCATGCTTTATTTAGATAAGCTAGAAGAAGATGTCTTAGTATTTCCTGGGCCGCACTGTATTTTGCTGGATGTAAAAATGCCAGAACTAACAGGATTGGAATTACAAAGCGCTCTGCTTGAATTATCAGAAATGACTCCACTCATTTTTATGAGTGGTGGCAGTGGTGCAAACGAAGCTGTGGCCGCCTTCAGGCGTGGTGCTATCGACTTTCTTATCAAGCCATTTGAAGATCAAGAATTACTCAATGCTATACAACGCGCCATAGAAAAAAGCCGCGAGCAACAGCTAGACTATGAACAGCATCAAAAAATTGGTGCGCAACTGTCTCAACTTTCACAACGCGAAAAACAAATCGCAGAAATGGTGGCCAAAGGGAGACTCAACCGAGATATTGCTGCCGAATTGGGAATTGCCGTTCGCACAGTCAAATTACACCGCATGAATATGATGCGCAAGCTAGGTGCTAACAATGTTATTGAATTAGCAAAGCTAGTCGATCAGCTCAAATAAACCCCACAATAAAAGCGCTTATTACTGCCCCTTGGTGCTATAGGAAATTTCAATTACGCAAGCTATTCTTGGAATAGAAATTAGCACGATGGCTGATGTATTCCGACTATTCTCTGCTTTATACATACGAGCAGTATGTATAGTTATGCGAAACAAAAGCAAACATACATCAGCATCAATTCATAATAAGACTTGTGCTATTTTCAAAATAATAACAACTGACACTTGGTTTTTTTATAAGAATTGTTGTTCTGGTTCGAATAAAAACAAGAATAGAGAGAGAAGATTTCAACATGACTGCTAGATCGAATAGCGCAGTGGCTTATGCATCCGAACAGCGCTTGCCACATCCGTCCATAAAAGCAGATAGCCCGCTCGCAGAAATTTCACGTAAATGGCTGGCAGATATCCTGCCCGAGAATTTCACAGACTGTCATGAATATCTAGCTGCAGTCAGACTTGCGCGCCATATGAGTAAAGTGGATGTATGTCGTGCCAGTCAAATCAATGGCGATCCTGCATCTGGCGTCTCACTGCCTACTGTTTCAAAAATTGAAAGTGGTGTTTATGGTGAGCCTGGCTTTCGCACCATGCTGAGATTAGCGCGTGGCTATGGCATTCCCCTGACTAATTTAGAGAGATTTTTTTCTTAATCGCTAATTTTGACAAACTGACGGCAATTTACAAAGGGATTACTAGTGCAGATCACCGCTATCCATTACATTAGCGATCTGGGCAAGTAATCGAAATAAAAGGCAAACCGCATATCGGGCAACAGCCAATGAAAAAACATATTGATTTAGAGTCACTCCATATTGACGGTCAAAAGTTGAAAGATGCCAGAGAGAGCAAGGGCATTTCAATTACCGACATAGCTGGTCAACTCACCCTATCCCGTGCGCAAATCATCCACATTGAAGAAGGTGGAGATAAGCCTTTTTACACACCTGCCCATAAATTGCTGGCAGTGCGTAAATATGCCGCTGCCTTAGAAATTCCTTATGAAGAAGTGGTGACTGGTGATGGTGCCGATCAAACCATGCCTGTGCCAGAAGATGCACCTGAAAGTATCCGTACTTATCCAGGTCAAACTCCTTACAACGCCGATCTGAATCAAATCAGTTTGACTGATGAAAGAATGGCCAACGTTGCGCGCAATGTAGCGAAACGTAATCGCATGATGTATGGCCTAGTTGCCTTAACTATCTTGCTAGCTTTTTACGCAAAAATGCGTGGCGCTTCGGAAGAAGCTGA
This sequence comes from Noviherbaspirillum sp., assembly GCA_034680505.1. Taxonomy (GTDB): domain Bacteria; phylum Pseudomonadota; class Gammaproteobacteria; order Burkholderiales; family Burkholderiaceae_D; genus Pernthalerella. The sequence continues at coordinate 1,862 of JAXISQ010000123.1, read as the reverse complement.
AATGAAACAGGAAACACAAGCTGAAAGCGTAGCAGTAGATCCTGCTCCTCCTGTACCTGTCACTGCAGTAGAAACTCCTGTCGTAGCCGTTGCAACTCCAGCGCCTGTGGAGCCGGCTCCAGAAGTCGCTCCCGTTGAGGTTGCAGCTGCTCCTGTCGCTGCGAAACCTGTAGCAGCACCTGAACCAGTTAAGCCTGTTGTTGAAAAAGTTGAAAAAATAGAGAAGCTTGAAAAACCTGTCACCGCTCCTGCAACTGCCGTTGCTGAAACACCAAAGGCACCTGCAGAACATGAAGCTACAAAAGTTGCAAGCTCAGGCGAAGAAGGCTGTTCACCAGAACCCTCTGGCGGTAATTTAAAAAGCTGGAGTCCTGCGTATCAACGCAAAACCGATTCCCGTTTGTTTGTCATCAGCCCTAAAGGTGGCACTGTGTGCGTCACCGATGGCTCTGGCAAATCCAAATTAGTCAGCCTGCGTCCTATGGTGGGACAAGCCTTTACCGGCAAACCACCTTATGTGGTGCGATCCGAGAATTTACCTAACCTTGAAATGTATATGCAAGGATTACGTGTGAAAGTCCCTGGTGAAACCCAAGTAATACGTCTGGTTCCTACCAACACTCCCGCACCAGAAGGCACCGACTCAGGCAGCAGTACATCGGGTTCTCCGAATACTTAAACAGGCTCTTTGGATCTTCTTAAGACAGATCTCAGTGTGCGTCGCTAATTAGTTCTAATCCCTTGTTATGCAAGGGATTTTTTCTTTCTAGCTGCTGCGCTTAGTGCAAAATTTTCTCTTAATCAGCCCACTCTCCGCACTTCCTATCGCGATGCAACATCGATAGCGGTTGACTCAAGGTCTATCCAAAACGATTATCCATTATTCGATTTTTTGTGCGAATCAATAAACAAAGCAGTTGCTGAGTTTTCAGCAATTATCTGGATCGCATGATGCAGTTAAAGCAGTGCACAAAATTCCAATAAAACATTCAAAACAAGAATGACGAAAATTAACTAGGAGGAGACTATGCAGCAAACCATAACGACCAAGCGTGCCCTAACTAAGCTCAGCACAATTGCAGCAGCCATGTTGCTGACTTTAGGTGCAGCTGGAACAGCAAACGCTGCCGATGAATTCAAAATCGGTATTGTGAGTTTTCTCTCTGGACAAGCAGCCGATAGCTTTGGTGTTCCTGCTGTGAATGGCGCCAAAGTCTTGATAGAGGCCTTCAACAACGGCACTGCACCCGCCCCTTATAACAAAAAAGGTTTTGGCGGCATGAAGATAGTACCTGTGTATGTTGATGAAAATGGCGGCGCTACTAAACAAGTACAAGAATTACGCAATCTGTATGAACGTGAGAATGTCGACGTTGTTGTGGGCTATGTAGGTTCGGGCGATTGTCTGGCAGTGGCTCCCGTTGCGGAAGAAATGAAACGCTTCTTGATTTTGTATGACTGCGGTACACCACGTATTTTTGAAGAAGCTAACTATAAATATGTATTTCGTACCGCATCCCATGCCGCCATGGATAACGTGGGTGCAGTCCGTTATTTAAAAGCGCGTAATGTAAAAATCGAAGGCTTTAACATGATTAACCAAGACTATGCTTGGGGTCATGATTCACTTAAAGACTTCACGCTGTCTATGCAAGTGTTGTATCCACAATCAAAAGCACTCTCAGATCAAAGACCGAAATTCGGTGCAGGCCAATACGGCACTGAAATTTCACAGTTGATGTCGAATCCTGCTGATGTCACCCATTCCAGCTTATGGGGTGGTGATTTACAAGCCATGATCTTGCAAGCAGCACCACGTGGCTTATTTAAAAAATCACAAGTGATACTGACTGCAGCAGATC
>JAXISQ010000122.1:0-5519 GCA_034680505.1 Noviherbaspirillum sp. | reverse complement strand
GCTTCATCATCATCACCAACGATGTCACCAAACAAAGCCATTTTAGGTAAGACACCACGTTTTGATTTCGTGGCATAACCAACTGCTCGCAAATAGCGTTCATCTAAATGTTCAAGTCCCGCTAAGACGGCGCCGCCTTTTTTGGTTTCTGCATCAAGATAATTTTTTATCTCTACGATAGAAGGTATCGCTTCGCGTGCCTGACCAAAAAACTCTAAGCAAACTGTACGCGTATGTTTAGGCATTTTGTGCAAGATCCAACGCGCTGACGTGATCAGGCCATCGCAACCTTCTTTTTGTATGCCAGGTAAGCCAGATAAAAATTTATCGGTGACGTCTTTACCTAAACCTTCTTTGCGAAATTTTTTGCCTTCGATTTCTAGAATTTCAGTTTTAAAAGGCTGTTGCGTTTTGCCGCGCTCACTAGGATGTGTCCACTCTAGTTTAAAACGTGCAACTGGTGCTTCATGAATTTTGCCTAGATTGTGATCCAATCGTGTAACTGATAACCAATCACCTTCTGGATCCACCATACGCCAGCTAGCAAGATTGTCGAGTGCAGTACCCCATAAGACGGCTTTTTTACCGCCTGCATTCATAGCGATGTTGCCGCCTATGCAGGAAGCATCGGCAGAGGTAGGGTCAACTGCAAATACAAAGCCTGCTTTTTCTGCTGCATCGGCTACACGTCTTGTGACCACACCCGCACCGGAATAAATCGTTGCATAGTCTTGCGTCAAACCAGGCAAGACGCGCATTTCTACTGCGCCTAGTTGCTCTAATTTTTCAGTATTGATGACAGCGGATAAGGGCGTGAGAGGAATTGCACCTCCGGTATAACCAGTGCCGCCTCCGCGCGGAATAATCGTTAGGCCTAGTTCTATACAGCCTTTCACCAAGCCTGCTATTTCTTCCTCAGTGTCAGGTGTGATCACGACAAAGGGATATTCCACACGCCAGTCAGTTGCGTCTGTCACATGCGAGACACGGGACAAACCATCGAATTTAATATTGTCTTGTTCGGTGTAACGACCCAGTGTTTTACTGGCGCGTCGACGCAGGCTAGCCATCTTGCGAAACTCATCAGCAAAATCTTCTATCGCCTTGCGTGCCGCACTCAATAAAGCTTCAACTTTGGCACTACGCACTGCTGATTCAGGATCGAGCTTGTCATCGATTTCTGCGTCATGACGGCGCTTATCAACTTCTCCCAGACGATGATAAAGCGCATCAATCAGCGCTTGTCGTCGCACTGGATTTTCCAGCATGTCTTCTTGCAAATAGGGATTGCGACGTACCACCCAGATATCGCCTAACACCTCATACAACATACGTGCAGAACGTCCGGTTTGACGGGCACCGCGTAACACGGAAAGTAATTCCCACGCTGGCTCACCCAACAAACGAATCACGATCTCACGATCGGAAAACGAGGTGTAGTTATAGGGGATTTCTCGCAGCCGAGGCGGGGTGCCTTCGCTGTTATCGGTAATTAAAGAGTGGAGTTGCGCGGGGGCGTTCATCTGGACGATGCTAAAGGCATGAATCAAAGATGCATTTTAGCTGATTGCGCTCTTTGGGGCTGAGAGCAAAACTATCAGATTCACTGCAATTGCGAGCAAACTCAGAAGATCTGCCAGAAGTGGTCAGGAATGGTCAGCAATAAATTGGTCAAGATGACGTAGCGCAGGAATTTTCCTATCGCCATATAAGCGACACAAGGCCAAAAAGGCATTTTTAGCCAACCCGCCAAAGCACAAAGCGGATCACCCACGATAGGTAGCCATGACAATAGCAGGGTCTTGGGGCCGTAAACCTTCAGCCAACCAAACCAGCGTGTTTCTTTTTCTGGCGCAAAGGTTTTTTTTGCCCCTACTCCCATGCCATAGCTAATTGCACCACCAGCGGTATTGCCTAGTGTGGCAACCAACAAAGCCGGCCACAATAAATCGGGATTGAGTTTCACTAGCCCCAGCAAGGCAGGCTCAGAACCCATAGGCAAAATGGTGGAAGACAATAGGCTAATCACAAACAGCGTGGGCAAACCCACTGAAGGTAAAGCAAGTGCATCGAGTAATTGCGCTGTGACAGATGCCAACATAACCATCAATCAGAAATTAAAGGAAGAAAAAGAGAGTACTACCTAAGCTTCGCTGTGAGTAAACTGGTTTACACAACTGCATTAGGAAATAAATGCAGTAATCCGCAAGTAGAAAAGTGTGTCCATTATAATGAGGCATCATGCCTATCGATTACCTTAAAAAAATTCTCACTTCCCGCGTCTATGACGTGGCCATAGAAACGCCATTAGACTTGGCGCCCTCCTTATCTGGACGCTTGAATAATCAAATTTTTTTCAAGCGCGAAGACATGCAAAGCGTGTTTAGCTTCAAACTGCGTGGTGCCTATAACAAGATGGCGCACCTCACACCTGCACAATTAAAACATGGCGTTATTTGTGCCTCTGCCGGTAATCACGCACAAGGTGTGGCGCTTTCTGCTCACCGCTTAGGATGCCGTGCAGTGATTGTGATGCCGGTCACCACGCCCAAAGTCAAAATTGATGCAGTTAAGGCTCGAGGCGGTGAAGTAGTTTTGTTTGGCGAATCTTATTCTGATGCTTATGCTCATGCTCTTCAATTAGAGAAAAAACATAAATTATCTTTTGTTCATCCTTTTGATGATCCCGATGTCATTGCAGGGCAAGGCACTATAGGCATGGAAATTTTACGTCAGCATGCCGCGCCTATTCATGCTGTGTTTGTTGCTATTGGTGGTGGGGGAATGATTGCGGGTGTGGCAGCTTATATCAAGTCGGTGCGTCCAGATATAAAAGTCATCGGTGTACAAACTACCGATTCCGATGCGATGGCACGTTCGATAAAAAATGGACGTCGCGTTACGTTGACGGATGTTGGTTTGTTTTCAGATGGAACCGCAGTCAAGCAAGTAGGCGAAGAAACTTTTCGCCTCACGAAAAAATATGTCGACGAAATTATTTTGGTCGACACCGATGCAGTCCGTGCTGCTATCAAAGACGTGTTTACTGATACACGCAGCATTCTTGAACCTGCTGGTGCTTTAGCGATTGCGGGTGCCAAAGCCTACGTACAACGCGCAGCAGAAAATAAAAAACCTATAAAAGATGAAACGCTGATAGCGATCGCTTGCGGCGCGAATATGAATTTTGATCGTTTACGTTTTGTTGCTGAACGTGCAGAAGTCGGTGAAGCCCATGAAGCTGTATTTGCCGTCACCATTCCTGAAGAGCGCGGTAGTTTCAAACGTTTTTGTCAGTTAGTCGGCGCAAGAGCTGTAACAGAATTTAATTATCGTATTAGCGATCAAAAAGAGGCGCATGTTTTTGTAGGCTTACAGGTAGCAAATCGCGATGAGCCTGAAAAAATTAGTAAGCAATTCCGTAAGCAAGGTTTTCAAAATATCGATTTGACGCAAGATGAATTAGCCAAGTTGCATATCCGTCATCTCGTCGGCGGCAAAAGCGCTTTAGCGCAAGATGAATTGTTATATCGCTTTGAATTTCCAGAGCGCCCAGGTGCATTAATGCGTTTCTTAAATAGCTTGGCGCCTAATTGGAACATCAGCTTGTTTCATTATCGTAGCCAAGGCGGCGATGTGGGTCGTGTATTAGTCGGCTTACAAGTGCCAAAGAAAGAAATGAAAGACTTCCGTGCTTTCCTTTCTACTCTGGGTTATCGTCATTGGGATGAAAGCGCCAATCCTGCCTATAAACTTTTTTTGTAAACAGCACACTCTTGCTGTGCTGTCATTCCTATTATGACTTTGGATGCTTCACCGAGTGACTCGCCACTGGGTAAAACCTTAATTAGCCCAGACGGCTATGATCCTTCTATCTTATTCCCCATGCCGCGCGCGACCAAACGTGCAGAACTCGGCATTACCGCCGCCTTACCTTTTTTTGGTATGGATATTTGGAATGCCTATGAAGTGTCTTGGTTGAATTTGCGTGGCAAACCTCAGGTTGCTATCCTCTCATTTCAAGTACCTGCAGATTCACCAAATATCATTGAATCGAAATCACTGAAGCTCTATCTAAATGGTCTCAATCAATGTCGATTAGCTGGTAGTGAAGCAGTGTTGAATTTATTGCGCGCTGACTTATCGGCTGGTTTTGGTGCTCCGCTACAAATTCGCCTCACGGAAGCAAATGAATTTCAAGATATCGCTATCGGTCAACTCGAAGGACTACTGCTTGATCGACTTGATATAGAGATGGACTCTTATGATCCTACTCCCGCCCATTTAGTCGCCAACTCTAGCGATGTGCCGGTTGAAGAAAAACTGGTATCCCATTTATTGAAAACAAATTGCCTGGTAACAGGCCAGCCTGATTGGGCCAGCATACAAATCCATTATGTCGGTCCACAAATCCAACAGGAAGGTTTGTTGAAATATCTCATAGGTTTTCGTTTTCATCAGGAATTTCATGAGCAATGTGTGGAACGTATTTTTATGGATATTTCGCGACAGTGCAAACCGCAAAAACTCATGGTACTAGCCCGCTATACGCGCCGTGGTGGCATCGATATCAATCCTTGGCGTAGTAATTTCTCTATGGCGCAACAACCATCCAACATACGGCTTGCAAGACAATAAAAAACCGAGAGAAAATAGCCGCCGGCGAAACAGTAGACGTAACAATAAGTTCGAAAAAGACAAGTATTTCATCCCTTCGTTTTATCGAAACTACGGCTTCAAAATGCGCCTATAATGCCAACCCAGCGACATTCTGGTGCGACGCTTCATGACACATTTCAGCAAAATTTTACCTGCGACGAACGTGGTACTCGACATTGAGTGCTCGAGTAAAAAACGTGCGTTTGAACAAGCGGGTCTACTCTTTGAAAATAACAATGGCATCGCCCGCTCTACGGTTTCTGATAATTTATTTGCGCGCGAACGCTTAGGTTCCACTGGTCTTGGACATGGCGTAGCTGTCCCACACGGACGTATCAAGGGCTTGAAGGCGCCTCTCGCTGCCTTTGTTCGTCTAAGTGAACCGATTCCTTTTGAATCTCCAGATGGCGAACCGGTCAAATTACTCATCTTTTTACTTATTCCAGATAATGTCACGCAACAGCATTTAGAAATTTTGTCTGAAATTGCTGAGATGTTTTCTGATAAAGCCTTTCGTGCTTCACTGATTGAAGACATCGATGCACATTCGCTGCACACTCGCTTAGTGAGTTGGCACCCCGCCGAGCGTGATATGGCGTAAAGCCATGTTTCCTATCTATGCCATTAAATTCACCTTTATCCATACAACAGCTTTACGAAGATAATCTGCATGCCTTAAAGCTAGGTTGGATAGCTGGCATGACTGGTGATCAACGATTAATTTTTGGTGATGCCGCTTCTGCAGCGGATCAGGTAGGCCATCTCAATCTCATTCATCCAGGTCGTATTCAAGTCTTTGGACCTCAAGAGATTGATTACATCAATCGTATTTCAGAACATAGTCGTGTAACTCAAACGCG
>JAXISQ010000121.1:0-5555 GCA_034680505.1 Noviherbaspirillum sp. | reverse complement strand
CTATGACGTGGCGCTCTATGCAAGTCTTAAATGCACCGAGTGGTAAACCTATCGTTGTGACCAGTGGTGCCTTAACTGAATTTATGCGTCAACATGGATTGAGTGCACATGTCACTATCACCGATGAAATTGATTATGCAGTTGCCTTTGTTGTAGTGGAGAAGATATGAATAAAAATAAATTAGCGAGCCATGCGTTTATGCCAGTGATGCTGGATGTAGAGGGTCTGCAATTAAATGAACATGATTTACGCCGCCTACGCCATCCATTAACCGGTGGTGTGATTTTATTTGCGCGTAATTATGAAAATCGTTCACAGCTCGTTGCTTTGTGTGAGGCGATTCATGCTGAACGTCCTGATGTGTTGATCGCAGTTGATCATGAAGGTGGACGAGTACAACGATTCCGTAGCGATGGCTTTACACGTTTACCTGCCATGCGTTTGTTAGGCGAGTTATGGGATAGAGATGTGCTCGCTTCTTGTAAAGCAGCGACTGATTTAGGTTATGTACTTGCAGCTGAATTACGTGCATGTGGTGTCGATTTATCTTTCACACCAGTTTTAGATTTAGATTATGGCGAATCAGGTGTCATTGGCGATCGTGCATTTCATCGTGATCCACGTGTTGTTACTATGCTCGCTAAAAATGTGAACCATGGTTTGATGTTGGCTGGCATGGCGAATTGCGGTAAACATTTTCCTGGGCATGGTTTTGTGAAAGCTGATTCACATACTGAAATTCCTGTGGATGAAAGAAAAACTGCAGACATTCTAAAAGAAGATGCAGCACCTTATGATTGGTTAGGTATGAGTCTGACAGCAGTCATGCCTGCGCATGTGATCTATCCTGAATTTGATTCTCATCCTGCAGGGTTTTCAAAAAAATGGCTGAATCATCTACGCAAAGAAATCGGATTTGAGGGTGTGATTTTCAGTGATGATTTATCGATGGAAGGCGCCAGTGTTGCAGGCAATGTGGTGCAAGGTGCGCATGCCGCACTAAAAGCCGGTTGCGATATGGTTTTAATTTGTAATTCGCCAGATAAAGCAGATCAATTATTAGCAGGGTTGGATAGTTCAGTTGCTATTAATTCTGCAGCCTCTGCTGAACGACTTGCACGATTGATGCCGGTCGATACACCTAAAGACTGGGCTGCTCTACAAGACGATAAACGCTATCAGGCAGCTAAAGCAGCCGTCTTAGCTTTACGCTGAGATTATCTTTTAAAAATGCGATAGCGATGTCTGATCCAGAACAGCAGCCTGAACCGAATTCAGACACTCAGTCAGACACTCAGTCAGACATTCGCGCTGTAGTGTTAGCTGAAGTGGCAGCACTGCCGCATTTACCTGGTGTGTATCGTTATTTTGATACGCAAGATCGTTTGCTGTATGTAGGCAAAGCACGCGATTTAAAAAAACGCGTATCAAGTTATTTTCAAAAAAACTTAGCCAGTCCACGCACTGCCATGATGGTAGAACGCATCGTGCGTTTAGAAACAACCGTCACTCGCAGTGAAGCCGAAGCACTGATTTTAGAAAACAATCTCATTAAAACCTTGCAACCACGTTTTAATATTTTGTTTAGAGATGATAAGTCTTATCCTTATCTCAAGTTATCAGGTGGCGAATATCCACGCATGGCGTATTACCGTGGTGCAGTCGATAAAAAAAATCAATACTTCGGTCCTTTTCCTAGTGCTTGGGCAGTTAAAGAATCGATGCAAATCTTGCAGAAGATTTTTTTATTACGCACGTGTGAAGACTCAGTTTTTAGCAACCGTACTCGTCCTTGCTTGCTGCATCAAATCCAACGCTGTAGTGGCCCATGCGTTAACTTCATCTCGAAAGAAGATTACGCAACTGATGTCGATAATGCTGCGCAATTTCTGCGTGGTCGTCAAACAGAGTTGATGTCCTCGCTAGAACAAAAAATGCAGGGCTTTGCGAATGAATTAAAGTTTGAACAAGCAGCATTAGTGCGTAATCAAATCACAGCACTCTCACGTATTTTGCATCAACAAACTATGGAAACCGGTAGTGATGCGGATATCGACATCATTGCAGTGGTAGTACAGGGTGGTCGAGCTTGTGTGAATCTCGCTATGGTTCGTGGAGGACGACATTTAGGTGATCGTGCTTATTTTCCGCTGCATGTTGATAACGCTCTTGCAGTCGAAGGCTCGATTCAAACAGAAGTATTGAAAGCTTTTTTAGCGCAGCACTATGTGGATAAATTTATTCCATCTGTTTTGATACTTAATCTTGAATTAGATGAGCCAGAATTAATGTTGGTCTTGATGGAGCAATGTGGACATCGCATCAATTTATTATTTCAGCCACAGGGACAACGACGTCAGTGGCAAGAAATGGCAATCAAAGGAGCTGAGTTATCGCTCGCACGTTTATTGGCTGAGCAAGGATCGCAGCAATCACGCACACGTTCATTGGTCGACACCTTAGGTCTTGATATAGCTGAAATTGATACGCTGCGCATAGAGTGTTTTGATATCAGTCACACGCAAGGTGAAGCAACGCAGGCTTCTTGCGTGGTGTTTCATCATCATCAAATGCAAAGTGGTGAATATCGACGTTACAACATTGAAGACATCACACCGGGCGATGACTATGCCGCTATGCGACAAGTGTTAAGTCGTCGCTATGAAAAAATCGCTAACGGTGATGGCGTCATGCCCGATATCGTTTTAATCGATGGCGGTAAAGGGCAGGTTGAAATCGCACGCCAAGTTTTATCAGAACTAGGATTTGATATAAGTCTTATCGTTGGCGTCGCCAAAGGTGAGGGACGCAAAGTCGGCTTGGAAGTTTTGATCTTCGCTGATGGCAGGGCTGCCATGGAGTTGGGCAAAGAATCCGCCGCGCTGATGTTAATTGCGCAAATAAGGGACGAGGCTCATCGATTCGCCATCACAGGCATGCGTGCCAAACGCGCTAAAGCGCGTCAGACATCGCGACTAGAGGAAATAGAGGGCATAGGCGCGAAACGCCGCCAAAAGCTGCTGGCGCGCTTTGGAGGCCTGCGCGGCGTGATGGATGCTAGTGTCGAAGAATTAGCCTCTGTCGATGGCATCTCTCGTCAATTGGCTGAAGATATTTATCGGCAATTACATTAAATTTTTTGTAGATTTTTGCGCTATCCTAGATAGCGGTTGAACGCTTAACGAAATAATGATCAGTAATCGGATGGTTACCAGATGTTTACCGGTTTACCATCTACCTAATTGACGTCCTTTTTTAATTTCAGCTGAACGCAATCTATGCCATTTAACATTCCCATCCTGCTTACATGGTTGCGCGTAGCGATGATTCCAATGGTTGTCGGCGTATTCTTTTTGCCTGATGGCTGGCTGACGCTAGAAGAAAGCGGCATTATTTCAAGCGCCATCTTCGTCGTCGCCGCTGTCACAGATTGGTTTGATGGTTTTTTGGCGCGTAGATGGAATGAAGTCTCTGCATTTGGTGCTTTTTTAGATCCAGTTGCCGATAAATTACTGGTTGCAGGCGTGCTATTGCTCTTGTTGCAGCTCGATAGAACTAATTTTGTTATCGCTTTTATCATCATAGGCAGAGAAATCACTATCAGCGCCTTACGTGAATGGATGGCACAAATAGGCGCCTCTAAATCAGTTGCTGTCAGTTCTATAGGAAAAATTAAGACCGCAGCACAAATGGTGGCCATTCCCATGCTGCTCTACGGTCAGGCAATAGGCTCATTAGATATTCTCTGGTTAGGCCAGCATCTCCTTGAAATTGCAGCGATTTTAACCATTTGGTCGATGCTGTATTACCTGCAAAAAGCCTGGCCCACCATTAAAGACAGTGCAGGTAGTTAGACTGCATAGAGTATGTTGGCTTGACAAAATTCCCCCTCAAGCTATAATTCCGCTTCTGTTTTACGCGGGAGTAGCTCAGTTGGTAGAGCGCAACCTTGCCAAGGTTGAGGTCGAGAGTTCGAGACTCTTCTCCCGCTCCAGAATGCTTGAAAAGGGAAGCCTTCCAGCTTCCCTTTTTCATTAAATGTGGTTTGATGAGAACTCAATGACGCTGCGTTTGCTTGGGCACGTAATGATGTTCGCGGTTACAATACGCACCCTTGGCGCGGTAGCAAAGCGGTTATGCAGTGGCCTGCAAAGCCATCTAGGGCGGTTCGACTCCGCCCCGCGCCTCCAAACACTTTAAAAAAGCGCCAAGGCGCTTTTTTTATTGATTGAGTGATTTAGAATAACGACTTCGGGCAAAATCCCGTAAGTCCCACTTAAAGCCTGAGTGGTGAAATTGGTAGACACAGCGGACTTAAAATCCGCCGCTTACCCGAGAGGGGGCGTACCGGTTCGATTCCGGTCTCAGGCACCAGTATCCATGCGCCTTTTCAAGTCTTGCAAATTTGAAAAGGCGTTTTTTATTGGTTTTCGCGTTGCACACTCGTTGCACAAAAAATCCCTTCAACATGCAGATGTTTATGTGACTCGCTTTTTAATAGCGCTCAATAAGACCAAGCAATTAGCTAAGCTGAAAATAAATAGTGATTATGAAAGAAGTTCTAGTAAATAGACTGATTTACAATTGCGAATCTATTTAAAACTAGAATAACTATTAAATAAGCAAAATTAAGTACAAGAGCTGCTAAGAAAGAAAGCACACAAGATTGCAGCTGGTTAGGATGATAATGATTATGAAAATTAAAATATCTCTCTTGTTAATTTTATTTAGTGTCAATGCCTATGCTGGAAGTATTAAACAATGTAATCAAATAGCAGAAGTTGTAAATAAAAAAGTTCCGATGAATGTAGATAGTGAAACCATCTTAAAAAATGCAGCGTGTGAAGTAACTTTGGATGGATTTAAATTAATTTACAACAATCAAATTAGTGAAAAATTAGAAAATGTAACGCAAAGCCAACTTGATACCTTAATTCCGAAACAGAAAAAATATTGGTGTTTGGATGCAAATGGAAAGGCTCTAATAGATTTGTATGACATAGAGTATAGATATTTTAGTAAAAAAAACTTATTTATAGGAAAAACTTATATTTCAAAAAATGATTGTGATGAAAATTATGCAAATAATAAAAATCAAAAATTAAATGATGAGATTGGAAATAATATTGAGAAGGAACGAAAGCTATTAGCAGAAGAGCGAAGAAAATTTGACGAAGAAAAACGCAACAGAGAGCAGGCAAGAAATAATCAACGGATTAATCTACAAGTAAGCAACACGCAAGCAAACGCAGAGGGTGACTTTGTCATCAACATACAAACAGGAGTTGACACAGCATCATTAAAAATAAATGGCGAGGAGTATGGTGGGCGAGTTGATGGGATTTACACAATCAAAAAAGTGGCGCGTGCTGGACAAGAAACAAAATTTACTATTGTTGCAAAAGATACTAACGGAAATACGGATAGCAAAATAATTACTGTTACACGTCAAATCACAGCATCTAATCAAATTAAATACGCAGAATTAAATCCTGCACTAGTAAAAACCCAGCCAAGTAAAGATGCTGTAGCAATCATTATTGGTATTCAAAAT
>JAXISQ010000120.1:0-5555 GCA_034680505.1 Noviherbaspirillum sp. | reverse complement strand
TTTTGGCAAATGGAAAGAGCGCGGCGCGCTGAAAATGTGGTCGGGCTGGCCCACTTTTCCTATGGTGTTTGTGGATGGTGTTTTAATAGGTGGCTATACAGATTTAAAAAAGCTCATAGCTGATAAAGAACTAACTTAAATAAAAACGCAGCTTGAGAGATTAACGCTAACTCGCTGCGTTTTTTTCATCAGTAACATCAATCAAATAAAGATAATTCCGTTTGATGTAGTGCTCGCTCTTCAGCATATCCGTCTGCAGGTTCTAGACTGCCAACGCGAATACCTATCAAACGCAATTTCTTCTCAAAGATCACTCGCTTCAAACATTCTCCCACCGATTGTCTTATCACTGCCGCCTGATCGGTTGCTACTGCGAGTGTGACATCACGTGTCACCGTCTGAAAATCATCAAATTTCAATTTGATTCCGATAGTACGGCCCACACAATTTTTACGTCTTAAATCTTCAGCCACACGATCACATAGTTGATTACAAATCGCAGTCAACTTATCTTTGTCATACTTAACATGGTAATCACGCTCAAAGGTAGTCTCACGACTCAATGATTTAGGTTCTGATTGCGTCACCACTTCACGCTCATCCCATCCTTGTGCGACTCTACTTAACCATAAGGCTGTACTACGCCCAAAATGCTTTTGCAATAAAGCAGGCGATTGCGCAGCAAGATCCGCTATCGTCACCACACCTAATGCTGCTAACTTTTCATTCGCTTTAGGACCTATACCATTTATTTTTCTAGCCGCTAAAGGCCAGATTCTCGTTTGTATGTCAGCTTGCGTAAGTATGGTTAAGCCATCGGGCTTTTCCAGATCTGAACCTATTTTTGCTAATAACTTATTTGGCGCAATACAAATCGAACAATTTAAATTTGTCGCTGATTTCACTGCTGTTTTTATACGTAGACCAAGTGCATAACTTTCTTCAGTGTGATTGGTGAGATCAATATAAATTTCATCAATACCCCTATCTTCAATTTTAGGGGCTATATGTGCTACTGCTGCTTTAAACAAGCGCGAGTAATGGCGATATGCATCAAAATTAACCGGCAATAAAATAGCATCGGGTGCTAATTGTGCCGCCTTCATCATGCCCATTGCAGAAAACACGCCCAAAGCACGTGCTTCATAAGTGGAAGTAGTAATCACGCCTCGTCCTACATAATCACGCAGTCGAAAAAAATGATGCGTGCCATCCGCCTGACGTTCTGGTGCATGAGCAGAGCGACCACCTATCACAACAGGTAGTCCGCGCAATTCTGGATAACGTAACAACTCAACGGATGCATAAAATGCATCCATATCGAGATGAGCAATACGTCGTTCAGAAAGTGACATGAGCAATTTTTTAAACGATGACTTATTTCTAGTAGATGGTCGGTATCAAGTTGAATTTAATAATGTTAATTATTTTATATTTTTAATGCGGATTTAATTTATTTTCCTCAAATAGATGCCTGATCTTTTGCGTTATGTTGTTCAGCTCAGCTTCAATGACAGGGGCTCATCTCAAGCTAATAACAAGTCAAACTCAGGCGATTTTCTGGCAGCTTGCTTGAGTAAATAGGCCTAGCTGATTTTAAAGCATCCTATTTTCTTATATGAATATCGCTACACATAACTGAATTTAAACTCGTTTCTCGCGCCACATCCTGATAAGATTTGATTTTTGCGGACTACTTGAATAGGTTTTGTAATGTATTTAACCAAAAAAGCATTATTTGATCATCTTGAAAAAGAAGTGTATTGCCGTCTTGGTGCTTCACCCGTACACGGCGTTGGTGTGTTTGCCTTCCGTGCTATCCCATCTGGCATCAACCCTTTTAAATCTTGGTTAGATATCGATGAAATCAAATTTTCAAGGGAAGAGTTGAAAGTACTCCCGCCTAATTCTAGAGACTTGTTAGATACCTTTTGTTATCACAATGAAGATACGGTCTGCGTGCCTGTTGTTGGACTGAATGTGGTCAATATCTCTATCTATATTAATCATTCTAAAAAACCGAATCTGATCATGAACAAAGATGGCAGCTTCACTACCATGCGCAAAATCACGACTGGTGAAGAACTGTTAATGGACTACGACATCAGTTTTGAGGAAGAACACTCGTTTTAATAAACACTTCCATATAAAAAAAGGGTAGCCACTTATCGGGGCTACCCTTTTTTACTGTCGCATTAGTTTGTGTTCAATCTAATTCGACCTTCAGAGACTTCAGCAAAATGAGCACTGCTTGTGCGGTGCTGCCTCCGGTTGATTGCACACCAGAGAGGCATTTTGTTAGAGACTCAGAAGCCTATTGCTGCACACACCGCTTCTTCTGCCCGAATAGTAGGCGCATTCCGCGTACGGTAAATCTGATTTAAATCACTTTCTTCAAAATCAGCATAAACCGGTGATTCTGGGTCTAACACTAATGGATGATCAGGATCAGCTAACACCAGTGAATAAATCGGCTCATGGTGTGTCACAAATAAAGACTTGTAACCATAATCACCAACTGGACCTAAATTGTAGAAATTGTAGCCATTCTTAGCAGCCCATCTACTCGCTAACAAGCAAGCAAACAAACCTGGCGACTTATTCTTGAATTTACGATTCCACTGACAGAAGCTGCCATACACTTGGTTATAGCGTGGCATGACGATAGAAACATCGCTCAACACCAACTCACCTTCTGGGGAGCGAACCTGATAAATCAACACATCGAGATTGCGGATGTAATCCACAAAGCCTTCGATTTCGCGTGGATCGATTTCATAGTTAGCAAAATGTTCACCACCTAACTCATAAATATCTTCAACACTTAAGGTCTTACCGGGAACGACTGATTCGGTAATATCAAATGTACGGAAAAATTTATCGAGCTCGCGGAATTTACGCTCACGACGTGATTCTTCCCAAAACTCTTTGGAAGACACATCAACTAAGCCATACCAATCACGAATCGGTTGGCCAAATGCGCTATCTGGTGGTAAGGCATAAACGATGAGAGGCTTAGAAGCTTGCGCCAGCATCTCTTCAGTTACGTCTATATAAGGACACAAAGCATCCCACCGGGTGGTGAAATAGTGAATGTCATTGTGATAGCTATCGACCAGTAGATTTTCAGGAGTCCAGCTCTGATACCCGACCTCGTTAACCGAGCGGGAATCGGAGTGATCGTGTTGGATCTCCATTTTAGTTTCGACGAATGTCATAAGCCAATTACCTCGAAATAAAGTAACACTAAGGGATGGGACGTAAATCAAAAAACTCAACATCAACTTGAAAATTACGTTTCAAGTATCCAGAGGATTTCTTATGCAGCTCAGTAATCTGTGCTTGTGCTTGACTCAAGTGTGTATGAGCTTCGCTACCAGGCTTTTTAAGCTGCGCAAAATATTCGTCCATAAGTGGACAATCGGCGTCAAAGAAAAAACTCTTCTCGCTCGGATTATAGGAAAGGGGATATAGCTTGCAACCGAAAGGCTTGTCGTCACCAAGCTCACAACCTTTGTTGCCTAAGTGTTCACAACGACGATCTATACAGACGCTACCCAAACGCTTCTTTTCAGACGCAGTTAAAGTGATCTCTAGTGGTGAATAGCCCTCATCGACATTACAGCACTTCTGACAAACAGCACAATGATCAAATAGCATGGACACCTCCCTTGTGGGACAGCCGCTCTGCCGTTTGCAACGCTTGCACGGAAATTTGAGGGTAACAATCGCTACGCCCTGGGATTGGCGTCACCTCTGAAAAAACGGTCGGCGATGAAATTGAATGAGAAAGCAAATTTATCGTTATCTTTTTTAAGCTCGTTCCTGATCTGCTGGATAGACAGTCTGGACGAAATAGTCTCTACAACCTTTTTGCATGAAGCCCGATTCTCACCGAATCGCATTTCACACCTCTTACTACTGACACCTCAGTCTCCAACTAAGTTGCCTCGCCGCTGATTTTTAATTCTGGCCAAAGTCGTTAAGTACCGACCCCGAGATCGCATTTTAGTTTTTTACCTCATCTGCAATCCGTCATCTTTAATTCAGCGATCCACAAAATGCTTTATGCATTTGCATAATTATTTTGTATGAACCGAATTTTATCCATCTAACGAAATAATGGAAGAAAAATTTTCATAAAATGCGAATTATTTTCTATTAAATGACCTCTTCAGCCCAAAAAATACCTGAATTAAGTCATCTAATCAAATCTCGAGTACTAAAAATGCTCTCTCGCTGTTTATATTCAAAGATTAAGATCATTCATTTTTCAGCGCTTCAGCTTTGCTTTCAACCTGCTCAGAGATGTAATCAACTCACACGCAGTGATCTCAAATTGTTATGCCATCTCACACAAAGCGAGTATCTATTTCAGTTCGCAGCAGCAGAGAATCTGCACCATCCTTACGCAATGATTGAAAATCAACTTGCGGTTCAGGCCATAACTCTTTGATTTTTAAAAATAAGCAAATTCATCAAAGAAGCGATTTGAGATCATCACGAGTCTGTCATCTGAATCAAATCCCAGACTGCTGTTTATTCATCTCGAATAAAGCGCTGCCCACTCACTGATTCATGACGGCCTGCGGTGTTACACTGCGCCGAAATTTCTAGCTTTGTGCTACCACCCTCAACCGATACGAGACTGATTCATCCATGAAAACCATCGTGCTGAAAGTAGATGTCGACACCTTGCGTGGCACACAAATCGGCGTTCCTCAATTGAGCGCCCTATTTCAACGCTATCAAGCTCACGCGACCTTTTTATTCAGCTTAGGTAAAGATCACACAGGTCGCGCTATCAAACGCATCTTCCGACCTGGCTTTTTTCAAAAGGTCTCTCGCACCTCGGTTGTTGAGCACTACGGCATTCGTACTTTATTAAATGGCACCTTATTACCAGGCCCTGATATTGGTCGTCGCTGTGCGTCTATTTTGCGCGCGACAGAAGCTGCAGGATTTGAAGTGGGTATTCATTGTTGGGATCACGTGCGTTGGCAAGACCATGTCGTGGATGCAGATGCACGCTGGACGCAGCATGAGTTGAATCAAGCAGTCAAACGATTTGAAGAGATCTTTGGACACGCAGTAAAAACGCATGGTGCTGCAGGCTGGCAGATGAACGCTGCAGCGTATGAATTGGAAGCAAAGATGGGTTTGCACTATGCCTCAGATACTCGTGGCGATTATCCGTTTCAACCTGTGGTCAATGATGCAGTGTTGAGCTGCATACAAATGCCGACTACCTTGCCCACCTTAGATGAGCTACTAGGTTTGAATGACACCACACCAGAGAATGTGCATGAGAGGCTGTTAGCGGCCACACAAGAAGAGCGTGAATACGGTCATGTCTTTACCTTACATGCAGAACTAGAAGGCATGAAGCTCTTGCCTGCCATGGAGCGCATGCTGCAAGGTTGGCTAGCACAAGGCTATCAATTGATTTCTATGGAAGAGTTGTATCAGCGACTAAGTCCATCGGCTTTACCCAAACATTTGGTTGCGATGAGTGAGCTGCCAGGACGTTCTGGCTTATTGGCGGTACAAGGAGC
>JAXISQ010000119.1:0-5577 GCA_034680505.1 Noviherbaspirillum sp. | reverse complement strand
TTAGTTTATTGGAGTCAGATGTATAGAGACTACTGGCGTTTTGGATTAAATGCTACGCCAGTATTAAATGGTAGATGGAACTATAGCAATAATGTTGCTGGAAATAATCGAGACTTTGAGCGTAGAGGAATAGATTCGCGTCTTAAGTTTAATCATGAAAGTTTTGGTTTGCAAAACGAAACTGAGATAGGGGTACGTATTGCTGATGAAACTATGCACAGTGAGGTAGTCAATGCAACGCGAGCAAATCCTCGAAGTGGAACGATTGATCAGACAAAGACAGTTAATCAAAGAGCAGTAAATTCCGCCATATTTGCGGAAAATAGATTTATCATCAGCGAAAATTTCGCAATTTCACCAGGAGTAAGAATAGAGCACTATACGCTCGAAAAAATTATAAGCAATACTCGAGGAAATTCTTCAAATACTGAATTCATGCCAGGTATAGGTTCAACTTATCGCATTTCACCAAGCGCTCAAATGTTTGGAGGAGTGTACAAAGCATTTGCCCCACCTCAAATTGCTGATGCAATATCTGATGCAGGTCTTGATCAGCAACTTGATGCAGAACGTTCTACTAACTATGAAATAGGTGTTAGAGGGACTCATAAAAAATTACGTTATGAGTTAGCAGCATTCATGATGGATTTTTCAAATCAAATTGTAAAAAGTATAACCAACACAAGTAGTTTTGCTAACGCCGGAAAAACAATTCATAAAGGTTTGGAAGCGGGATTGGGGTATGAATTAGGTGCTGGTTTTGATGTAAATGCTAACTTGACTTATGTGCCTGTCGCTAAAATAGAGAGTGGTCAGTTTGTTGGGAAGCGAGTGACATACACACCTGAAATGGTAAGTAATCTTACGATTGGATATAAACAAGATAAATTTAAAAGTTCTATCGTAGTGAGTTATGTAAGTGCACAATTTACTGATCAGGGTAACAAAGTTTCAATTACAGAGCTAACAGATGAAAAATTATGGAGCGGGAAACTTCAAGGTTACACTGTCGCAGATATCAATCTTAGTTATACCGTAGATAAAAATCTAAGTTATTTTGGTTCAATAAGAAACTTAACTGACACGCATTACATTGCCAGCTTGCGCCAAGGTATTTATGTGGGAACATCACGTAATGTGATGGCAGGTATTCGATATAAGTTCTAATGGTTAGTTCTTCATGTGAGATGAGTTTATGATTATCAAACTCATCTCAACCAATATAAATTTTTATTGCTGACACTCTAGAGCAATAATAATGAAATTATTTTTGAGTTGGTCGCTGCACGCCCACTGGCAAATTTTCTGCACTTTTAAATTCGTCTGATGTGAAGAATGCATCTTGATTTAAATAGGCAATCAACATGTCAGTGGCATCCACTCCCCAAAAGCATCGCTCATTCACGACGGCAGTTGGCACACCAAACACACCAGAGGCTATCGCTAGTTCGCCATGACGACGTAAAGTATTTTTAACTTCAGTTGTTTCAATCTCTGCAGATGTTATTTCTAATTTTTGCAGCAAAGCCTGCCACGCAGATGCATCACTAGGCAAATGACCTTCTTGCCATACAAAGCGAAATAATCTGTCTACTACAACATGATCATTTTGTTTCGCGATACACAAACGCAATAAGGGCAAAGGATTAAATGGATGTTGCGCAGGTAATCGCATAGGTATGTCATGGCGATGCGCTATCCACAAGCAGTGTTCATATGTCCACTGACGTTTAGGAGCAATTTCTACTGGCCCTTTGTTATCCCAGTGCGCCAGTAAACCTGCGAATAAAGTAGGAATGGGTTGTAGTGTGAATGTTGACGTTTCTCTTTGCAGTAGATGCCACTGTAAATAAGCAAATGGTGAGATGAAATCAAAATACCAGTCGACAGTTTGTTTTGGTGTGGACATGAGAATACAAATTATTTTTTATCAGTCGGCAGGCAGTAAGTGGGCATATCACAATCCGTGCAATTGCATTGGTTACGTACAAATGCCATGCACTTACCAGGGCCACGTGTTTCTATCATGCCTTGCGTAATAGGATTAGTGGGTTGTTTGCATTCAGCTTGCAATCTTTCTTCTAGTGCTGCACGTTGCTCGGCAGTGAGTTTGCCAGTTTTAACGGCATGCACGAATTCCATCTTGCCGCCATTCTCTATCGCCATGGGCGGTTGATCTGCGTAGGCTAAGTGAGAGAGTAATAAAAATAAAGCAGCAAGTTTTTTCATCATCACTCTAAAGTGTCAGACCAAATCGTTTTTGCCCAATGATTGGCATAAGTGCCTTCTAGTTCAGTAGGCTCTGCACTCACACCACCTGATCCTGCAACAACCTTATAGGTGCGTTCAGCTGCAATATATTCATGCACACTAGCGACATGCACTACGTTGCGATCATCTACAAAGCTATAACAAGTGTTAGTCAGCATAGGAGTTTGATTAATTTCCCAACCTGAGAGTTGTGCAACGATGGCAGCAGCAGCGACTTTGCCATGATTGTTAGCCATGTGACCACTCTTAGGCATGAGAGGGGCGACTTGAATCGCATCGCCAATCACAAACACATCTTTTGCAGCAGTCGATTCAAAGCTTTGATAATTCACGCCTGCCCAACGATTATTTGCCATATTAGCTAAACCTGCTTGTTGCGCAATTTTTCCAGCGCGCATAGCGGGTAAAACATTCATCACATCGGCTTTAACATCACCTTGCACATCAAATTTAATTAAGCCTTCTTTAGCAGAGACAGCAATCGCTTTATGTTGATTGCGATATTCAATGATGTCTTTGTATTTATCTGCCCAGACTTTTTTGAATAAGCCCGCTTTCGATACCACGTCTTGATTCGCGTCGAGTATCAACACTTTGCTTTTCGGTTTTACATTTTTAAAATACCAAGCAACCTGACATGCGCGTTCATACGGTCCGGGTGGGCAACGATAGGGAGCTTCAGGAATTGTGATGGCATACACGCCACCATCGTGCATCGCTTCCAGTTGGCGACGCAGTGCGACTGTTTCAGGGCCAGCTTTCCATGACTGCAAAATTTTTCCTGCGGCTTGTGCATCAGCTAAACCTTCTATGCTGTTGAAATCAAGTTCAACACCTGGGGACACGACTAGCTTGTCATAAGAGAGTGAATTACCACCTGCTAATTTCACTGTGCGTGCATTGCTGTCAATCGCGGTGACGGTATCTTGCACAATGCGTATGCCATGATTTTTTGTCAGTGTTGAATAAGGCCTTGAAATATCGGCGATTTGTCGACTGCCACCAATGACCAAATTAGACATAGGGCAAGAGATAAATTCTTTTTGTGGTTCAACGATGGTGACATCAATTTTTCCTTCTGATAGCAGACGGATATATTTAGCTGCAGTCGCACCGCCATAACCTCCACCTATCACTACAACTTTTGCGCCACGCATAGCCAAGGCAGGAAGTGCGCTGAGTGAAAGTCCTAGCGCAGCGCTAGCTTGTAAAAATGTTCTACGATCCATAGCGTGCTCCTAGCGCGACTGCGCAGCGAAATAATCTGCGAGGTCTTTAATTTGTTGATCGGTATAACCCTTAGAGATCTGATGCATGATGGTGGCTTTACGCGCACCTGATTTAAAAGCCTGCATTTGTTCAATGATGTAGTTGCTTTTCATGCCGGCTAAAGAAGGCAGTGCGCCATCTTTAATACTTTTACCGTAAGTGCCATGACAGTTCGCGCAGGTGGCGGCCATACCATTGGTTGCTAATTCTTGCTGACTGGCTGCATAGGCTGAGCCTGTAAAAAAAACGCTTGCAGTCAAGATTGAAGTGAAAATTGTATTGCGTGAGCTTAGCTTCATAAAAATATCCATACAAAGGTAACGTGAGCGTAAGACTAGGAAGTGGGGTGCAGTGGTCAGTGGGTGTGCCACTTTTCGAGACGATTGTACTCGACATTTTTTGCGCTGTTATACTTTGCTTAGACTATTAATGAAATAGCTTATGCAAAATTGGATGGATTAAAAATGAAAAAATTCTTCGTAGCTGTAACACTATTGGGCTTCGCTTCTGCTGCTTGTGCTGATTGGTCAAAAGTCGATCACAACGGCAGCGATATGTCTTTGTATATTGATATTGAATCGCGGGTTGATAGCGGCCATGGCACGATGGTGATGTGGCATCTGTCGGATTACGCAACGAGCCAAAGCTTAGGTGATAAAAAATTCCGCTCTTTGAAGGGGCAGGATGAATTTGATTGCGGCAAAGATGTGAGTCGAGAGCTTTTATATTTCTGGCATCCTGATCCTATGGGAAATAGTCAGATGGTGCATGCCGCTTATGTACCCACTGCTTGGATGAAACCCGAAGCAGGTAGTGTGCAGCGCACTCTCATGCAAATCGCTTGTAAAAAATAAGTATTCTTATCGTGTCCAATTCTCGTTCTTATGGTCGGATTCAGTCAGCACCTGAAAATTTTATTTCTGATGAATTGATTACAGAAATTAATGCTGATGGATTAAATGACACACGACGTGATTTTTTACGTCGTAGCTTTGCTGCCGCTGCAGGAGTAATTGCTGCCAGTGGTTTAGCGACTGGAGATGCTAATGCTGCCGCGGATCATCCGGGCATGGATGGTGATCCTGCGATCTTAAATTTGCCTAAGCATAGTACGTCCTTAGGTAATCCCGTTGCGCATACACCGTATGGTATGCCTTCTCGTCATGAGGCCAATTTACAAAGACGTGAATCTCCTGGTCTGACTAAAAAACGTGAGAGTGGTGTGGCCTTCACACCGCTACAGGGATTATTCGGCATCATCACGCCGAGTGGTTTGCATTTTGAACGACATCACGCAGGTTGGCATGATATTGATCCTGCTAGTCATAGATTGATGATTAATGGTTTAGTCGCGAATGCCAAGGTGTACACCGTTGGTGATTTAATGCGCTTGCCATCTGTATCACGCATGCATTTCATAGAGTGTGGTGCCAACACAGCGATGGATTGGGGTGGTCCTGCTGTGCCCTCTGTGCAGTACACACATGGCATGTTGTCGTGTAGTGAATTCACCGGCGTGCCACTCTCACTCTTGTTAGAAGATTGCGGCATTGATAAAAGCAAAGCGAAATTTGTTTTGGCTGAAGGTGCAGATGGTGCGAGCTTAACGCGCACTATTCCTATAGAACGAGCCCTCGATGATGTGTTGGTGGCATGGGGCATGAATGGTGAAATGCTGCGCCCTGAAAATGGTTATCCATTACGACTAGTAGTGCCTGGTGCGCAAGGTGTCTCGTGGGTGAAGTGGTTAAGACGCATAGAAGTAGGTGATGCACCTTACGCCACGCGAGAAGAATCGACGCAATATATTGATCTCATGCCCGATGGATCAGTGCGTCAATATACCCTCATACAAGAATGTAAATCCGTGATCACAACACCATCCGGAGGACAGCTCTTGATGGATAAAGGTTTTTATAACATCACCGGTCTTGCATGGTCGGGGCGCGGCAAAATTACGCGCGTTGATGTGTCTGTTGACGGTGGTCGCAATTGGAAAACAGCGCGACTCGAATCTCCCGTACTCACAAAATGTTT
>JAXISQ010000118.1:0-5598 GCA_034680505.1 Noviherbaspirillum sp. | reverse complement strand
CATGTACTACCAAAGCTTTAATTGGAGCGAAGCCTTTACCGGAAGATAATAGCACGATCGGCTTATCTGATTCTTCTCCCAGAAAAAACGTACCGAGTGGACCTTCAAAACGCAAAATATCACGCTCTTTTAATGTGCCAAAAACTTGATCAGTAAACAGCCCACCAGGCATATGACGTATATGCAGCGAGATGTTTTCATCGGTATGCGGAGCATTCGCCATGCTGTAACTGCGGCGCTTGCCATCTTTGAGTAAAAATTCTATGTACTGTCCGGCTTTATATTGCATGCGCTCAGTAGCAGGCAATTGTAATGACATGATGATGACATCATCACTCACGCGCTCAATTTTTGCGATGCGTGAAGGGAGTTTTTTAACCGGTATATCACCTGCACCCATCACTTCACGCGCTTCTATGGTGACATCAGTTTGCGGCATCGCGCAACAAAACAAAGCCTGACCAGCAGTTTGTTCAGCAGCAGATAAAGCACGTTCCTGATGATCGCGGTGTGTAACACTGCCTGCTAATAATTTGCCTTTGCAGCTACCACAAGCCCCATTTTTACAACCATAAGGTAAACCCACACCTGCTCTGATAGCAGCTGCTAAGATAGATTCATCTGTCTCACAAGGGAATTGCCGTCCGCTGGGCTGAACTGTTACCTGAACCGTCATACAATCTTATCCATGCTTAAAAATAAAATAAAAAAAATCGCACGTCCCCGTTTGCTACTTGTGGGATGTGGCGATGTCGGTATGCGACTACTGCCTTTGTTGCGAGATAAATTTCGCGTCTTTGCCACCACCAGTCAAACAGCACGAGTTAATGAGCTCAGAGCAGCGGGCGCTATACCCTTGGTTGTTAATCTGGATCAGCCCCACACTTTACAAAAACTGGTGGGCTTAGCGCCTAATATCGTCCATTTGGCGCCACCACAAGCAGAGGGCAAACTAGATAGACGAACTCGCAATCTCATCGCCATTTTACCTCGACATGGCAAGCTCGTTTATATCAGTACCACTGGGGTGTATGGGGATTGCGGTGGGGCGAGTTTTGATGAGACCCGTAAGGTGGCTCCCTTTAATGCACGCGCCTTGCGACGGGTCGATGCAGAGCAGAGTTTGCGCGCTTGGGCAAAAAAATCTCAAGCCCAGTGTGCCATTTTGCGGGTGCCTGGAATTTATGCGGCTGATCGTTTGCCAGTTGATAGACTACGTCAAGGAACGCCTGCGCTTGCAGCAGAAGATGATGTCTACACTAACCATATTCATGCTGATGATTTAGCCAACATCATCAAACTGGCTTTATTTCGATCTCAAGCTCAGCGTGTGTATCACACAGTCGATGATTCTGATTTAAAGATGGCGCAGTATTTTGATTTAGTTGCCGATGCATTTCAGTTGCCGCATCCACCACGTATGCCGCGCAGTGAACTCGCTCAACATGTATCACCTATGTTGATGTCATTTATGTCGGAATCACGCCGTTTACAAAATCATAGAATGAAAGCGGAGTTAGGTGTAAAGCTGCGTTATCCGCATGTGAGCGATACCTTGAAAACTTTGATCTAAGCTATGGCGTTGAACTATAGATTTCTCAACGGTTTATTAATCCCATGATTTCAATCCATCTACCCAAGATTTAGCCGGTAGCTTGGTAATATCTTTAATGATGGCAGCACGCTGATAGAGCTCGGTAAAATCTTGCAAGGGCTGCGATTTGAAACCAAATGCAACCACATTTCCTTGATGGACTTCAGGCAAACAAATCACTGTATGAAAAGCGAACTGCATAGCTTTTAAATTTTTTAAATAGCTAGGATGGTCTCCAAACAGATTCACAGTCACCATGCCATTATTCTTAAGACAAGCTGCACAAGCTTGATAAAACTCTGCACTATCTAGCATGGGTCCACGCGCAGTGGCATCATATAAATCGATTTGTAAGACATCGATTTGATCATGATTGGCGCTATCTAAAACGAAATCCATCGCATCCATTTCAAGTACCGATAACCTATCATCATCGGCAGGCAATTTAAACATGCTGCGGCAGACTTCGATCACCGAAGGATTTAGTTCTACTGCAGTGACATGACTTTGTGGATACCACTTGCGACAAAATTTTGTGAGAGCCGCAGCGCCTAAACCTAATTGCACAATACGAGTGGGCTGATCAACAAATAACATCCAAGCCATCATTTGTTGCGCATATTCCAGCTCTAATGAGTCTGGCTTACGAAGTCGCATCGCACCTTGTATCCATTCCGTTCCGAAATGTAGATAGCGCACACCATTGTGTTCCGACAAAGTGATAGGTGCATAGCGCGCATTTTTTCTAGCGGGGCGCGAGGACTCGGATTTTTCTATTGATTTTCTTTTGATAAGCATGATGGTCTCAGTTAGCTTGTAACAACTCAGGGTCGTGCTGACAAACAAGTTAGAATCCTTCGCATTCTACATTTGTGAGGCAAGATCATGAGTAAACCCATTATGTTAATTACCGGTGGCAGTCGTGGCATAGGTGCTGCAACCGCGCTAGGTGCAGCTAAACGAGGCTATCGCGTCGCACTGAGTTATCTAGGTAATGTGGCTGCGGCTAATGAGATTGTGCAAAAAATTCAGCAGACTGGCGGTGAGGCGATCGCGATTCAAGCAGATGTGGGCATTGAAGCCGATGTACTTCGCCTCTTTAAGACAGTTGATGAAAAAATGGGCACCCTGCATGTCTTGATAAATAATGCTGGCATGTTAGAAAAACAAATGCGCTTAGATCAAATGGATGTTGGGCGTTGGCAGCGAGTCTTGAATGCGAATGTAATGGGATCATTTTTATGTGCGCGTGAAGCAGTGCTACGCATGTCGAGCAAACATGGTGGCAAAGGAGGTGTGATTGTGAATGTATCTTCCGCTGCTTCGCGCTTAGGTTCACCCAATGAATTCATTGATTATGCTGCTGCAAAAGGTGCGGTTGATTCTATGACCATAGGGCTAGCGAAAGAAGTTGCCACTGAAGGCATACGTGTGAATGCAGTTCGTCCAGGATTGATATATACCGATATTCATACTAGTGCCGGTGAGCCAGGAAGAGTGGATAGAGCAAAAGTAGGCGTGCCTATGCAGCGCGGTGGAACGGCAGAAGAAGTAGCAGAGACAATATTGTGGTTAGCGTCTGAACAATCATCTTATGTGACTGGAACGCTGATGGATGTGACTGGTGGTCGATGAGAATTGCAGATCTGAAATTGGATGCATGATCTTGTAAAAAGAGAAGTTCGAATATCGAACAATTAAAATAATTATTTAAGTTACCGAATAAAAGACATATTGCAATTTAAAAATGTTTATCAAAAACATAGTTAGTTAATAAAGTTCGAATATAGAACGCACCTCCTTAAATATTCACTGAGGCTAGGCTTCCCGCTAATTTTTCTATTTGGAAACCGCGGAGCTTAATAATCAATCTCATTATTTCAGGAGTTGTCGATGAAAAGTCTTATAGTAAGGGCGTCGCGTTCTGCGACACCTGTCAATTCAATTAGTACAAAATCTTTCATTGCTGGTGAAGGAATCGATAATCCAGAATCAAAACCACCGATGATTCGACAAAGTTCTAGTCTGACGTTTTGGAAAGAAAATCTTCCTATGGTTCGGAAAATCTCTGCTATTGAATTATATAAACCGAATTTCCCTCAGTATATTAAGGAAGATGATGCATTAGAAACTCAAGAAAAAAATCCACTTACATTACTAAGTGAATATAAAGCCGAGATAAAAGAAAATTCAAATTCAGGCGAAGATGAAATTACATTTAAAAATAAAATCGCAGTAATGTTGGATAAATTTTTATATGGAACTGCTCCAAAATTCAAAACAGAGCATGAAAAAAATTATTATTATCGAAGCTTAGCTTTTTTTGCCAGCATTGCAAGCCGCACTAGTGCTGAGCAAGACTTGGAAATTAGTCCTGAAAAAAGATTTATGACTTGTTCTGATTCGGAGTTGAAAGTTTTTCGTCACGATAAAAAACCAAACAATAAAATTATTCTAAGAAAAAATTTTAATAATTCAAATAAAACATTATCTGGACCTAAAGGCGAGCAAATATATCCTAATATCATCACTTACTTTTCAAAAAGTGTGGTTGATTCTCGAGGTAAAATTATTCCAGTTAGTGCATTAAATCCAGATATATTTTCTGAAAATTTCCCCAAAGAGCTAGCTAATATTGTCTATAAACATGTAGCCGATACAAATAAGGCGGTAGTTCAGCAAGGTTATGAATTTGATTCATTTCGAGAATATAAAGCGCAAGACCGAAGCAATATGTTGAAACAATTGGAGAGTATGGAACCAAAGGCATCACCTCTAACTTCGGCAGCACGCAATCCTTCACGACCAGCTTTATTTAAGAAATGGGGTAAGCCAGGTGAGCATATAGAAATTGATGCTGCAAAAGTAAGAATTCTATCGACTGACCAAATAGTTAATTTAATTTTATTTGCGGCAGATGATGAACATGCGAACCAAAAAACTTCATTTAAATGGAGAGAGCACAAAAAAGAACTTTGGGATGAGAAATCTCTGCAAGAAACGGAAAAACTTTTAATTGAACATGGTATTGATCCAAACGGAGAATGGACGGAACGTGAATTAACTGCGTACTATACTTTGGTTGCTGGAGAATGGCTGATCGTAGGCGCAACATCAGAAGACGTAGCCAAAATAGTTCATAGATCCTAAAATTTTTTTATTGTCACAGCTGCCTAGTGCAGCTGTTTTTTTTTGATGTTTACGTACGACAGTAGAGCAAAATTTCGGCAATAGAAGAAATTTTGTAATCAACTAATCTGCATTGATAATTTACTTACTAAGGCAATCTACTAAGATGCAAGGCGCTTATTATTAGGATAAAAAATGTTTAAGGCAGCTTTGCAGAGAATTATTCGTTATCCAGAAAATGTTCATCTGCCTACTAAGTCAGCTCTACCCATCCAACCAAGTGAGTCAGTCAAAAATCCTGTTGTGCGGCCGCGCAGTTTATATCCTTTATCTGAATCCGCTCATCACATTTGGCTTAAAGCGCATGATCTACTGCAGAATCAAAATAATTTACAAGAACAATCTGCGAACCGATTTAAATTTTTGTATGAGATAGAAGGTTGTTTGAAAAATGCAAAAGATTTATCTGTATCTGATCGGTGGTTTTTGCGTGAGTTATGTACTTGCTTGCATGTCTTTGATGGATTTTTTATAAAAAAATATACCTTGCAGTCGAATGATGATCGACTCGCCGGTATGACGGATAAACATTATTCTGAGTTACATTTTGCGATTCGTGATGCATTCAATTCGAATTCTATAAAAGAAAAAATAATTTATGCATCTTTATTAGAGCCAAACTTAATCAAAAAATTTGGTCTTATTTTGAGTGAGGGTGAGTTAATCGAGGTGGCGAAATATCGCGCAACTAGAAAAGTATTATTAAATCATTTCGAATTATTGGCATTAACAGATTATCTGCATCCATCAACTTTTACGTTTAATGTACTCAATGGCGCTAAGCGCTTAGAAAAATTTTGGAAGCTCGATGCAAT
>JAXISQ010000117.1:0-5607 GCA_034680505.1 Noviherbaspirillum sp. | reverse complement strand
GTTAAAAGTCTATACACGACACACTATTTTGCTCACGCATATGACGCCGACTGGTCGTGAAACAGGCAGGCAGTTATTTGCGGATGAACCGAATGTTGTACAAGCTTATCTGCCGTATGACACGCTAACGATGACGCGACGTTTCATTGCGCATGTGAAACCTGCACTTTGCATACTGATGGAAACAGAAGTATGGCCATCATTGGTAGCGAGTTGTGTACGTTCTCATGTGCCAGTCGCGTTAGTCAATGCGCGTTTATCTGAGCGATCATTACGCCGCGCAAAGAAATTTGAAAATTTGATTCAAGCAGCAATGCGTTCACTTTCTTTAGTCGCAGCACAATCCCAACATGATGCAAATCGTTTGAAAAAACTGGGAGCGAGAAAAGTTGAAATCAGTGGCAATATGAAATTTGATATTGATCCACCAATTTTCATGTTGCAAGCAGGTGCTGCATTGCGTGAGCAATTTCCAGACAGAGCCGTATTTCTTTGCGCTAGTACGCGTGAAGGAGAAGAGCGTTTAATACTTGATGCGTACTTAACGCATAAGCATCAACTACCTGAAAATTTTTTATTAATCATAGTACCGCGTCACCCACAACGATTTGATCATGTCGCTGTGATGATGCAAGAGCGTGATCTTTCTATGATGCGGCGCAGTGAATTGGGAATGGATGTCTTACCTGTTGAGGTGAGCGTATTATTAGGCGACACCATGGGTGAAATGTTTGCCTATTACGCAGCCTGCGATTTAGCTTTTATAGGTGGTAGTTTACTTCCATTAGGTGGGCAGAATCTGATTGAAGCAAACGCCTGTGGCAAGCCAGCACTAATCGGCCCTCATACATTTAATTTCGCGCAAGTGAGTGATGCAGCTGTACATGCTGGTGCTGCAGTACGAGTGAGTGATGCGGATGCGCTTTTTACAAAAATAGCAGAGATGTTGCAATCACCAGACATGCTCAATCTCATGGCAGAGCAGGCAATTGCATTTGTGGAGCATGATCGCGGCGCTACCAAGCGCACGGTAGCTGCTTTAGCAAATACAGTTTATTCCAAGTGGTAAGCGAAGAGTGATTGCGCAATCATCGAAATTGTCGCAATCAAAAAAAATGGCAAGAGGGGAAGTTGAACATCTCTCCCACACCTGCCATTCTTACTGCGCTATCTAAATAGTTTTCTGAGTATTACTATTTAGGGCAATTAATTTGCTTTACTCATTTCTTGTATGCCACCGCCTAGTGCGCGATATAAATCAATCGCATTCGTTAGATTGAGTAATTTAGTTTGTAGTAATTGCTGTTCCGCTGTGAATAGCTCACGTTCTGCATCTAACACTTCCAAATAATTCGCTATACCATTTTGGTAACGTGCTTGAGCTAATGTTAATCGTTCTGATTGTGATTTTTGTACTGCTTGCTGTGCATCGACTTCATCATTTAGCGTAGCGCGTGCAGCCAGAGCATCAGCCACTTCACGGAAAGCGACTTGTATGGTTCTTTCATAGCTAGCAACTGCTATTTCACTACGCACTTCTGCTACTTTAAGATTGGCTTTATTTCTGCCGGCATCAAAGATAGGTAGGGTAATGCTAGGCACGAAACTCCAAGTATTTTGTCCGCTAGAAAACAAGCCCGATAAATCAGTACTTGCAGTACCTACACCTGCTGTCAAAGCAATGCGTGGAAAAAATGCAGCACGCGCAGCAGCGATGTTGGCTTGCATAGCGCGTAGCCTTTGTTCTGCAGCACGTATGTCAGGACGTTGTGTGAGTAATTCTGAAGGTAAGCCAGCACCTATATTTGCCATCATCTCTTGCGATGCTATAGACTGATTCGAGGCAGAAGGCGTTATATGTTTTCCAACCAAGACATGTAAGGCGTTCACACTCAGTGCATGTTGGCGCTTTAACGCTAACAATGAAACTTTTGCAGACTGTACTAGGGTGTCGCTTTGTCTTAACTCTAGGGCATTCGTGATGCCAGCATCAAAACGTTTTTTAACCAAGTCAAAAGAAGCTTGTCGGCCTTCTAAAGTACGCGTAGCAAGTTGTACTTGTTCATTCAATGTGCGCTCGGTTAGCCAAGATTTTGCCACTTCACCGATTAATAAAATTTGTGCCGAGCGACGGGCTTCTTCGGTTGCCATGAATTGCGCCAGTGCCGCCTCAGATAAATTTTTAACGCGATTAAAAAGATCGAGTTCAAATGCAGTCACACTTAAGCCAACTTGATACACCGTACGATTAATAGGCGTAGCGGTGGTCAGTAATGCTCTGGATCGTGATTCACTGGCAGTGGCATTAATACTAGGTAAACGGTCGGCATCTTGTATGTCGTATAGTGCACGCGCTTCTTCTACCTGCAAGATGATAGTTTTTAAGTTGCGGTTATTTTCTAAAGCCGTTGCGATCACTGTTTGTAATTCTGGATTTTTGAAAAATTCACGCCATCCTAAATCTATCGCAGCGCTACCTGATTTAGCATCAGCCACAGGAAACGCAGCGGGAATAGGTGCAACAGGCTTAGTATATTTTGGTGACATACAACCTGCAGCGAATAAAGCTGCAAGCGGTAATAAATAAAATTGTGGACGTTGCATTACGTTTTTTATTTTGTTCTTCATTTATTTGCCTCATTTTCTTCCATGTGCGCGGCATACAGCTTACGTTGTCGTTCACTACCTTTAAAAAGACGGCGAACTACTACGAAAAATACGGGGACGAAAAATACGGCAAGCACCGTTGCTGCAATCATGCCACCCATTACGCCTGTACCAATAGCGCGTTGACTTGCTGAGCCTGCGCCAGTTGCAATCACTAGTGGTAATACTCCAAGGATGAAAGCAAGTGAAGTCATGATGATAGGACGGAAGCGCAGCTTCACAGCCGTCAGTGTGGCTTCGACTAAATCCATACCTTGTGCTTGTAAATCTTTAGCAAACTCAATAATCAAAATTGCATTCTTGGCTGAGAGTCCAATGATGGCAATTAAGCCTACCTTGAAATACACATCATTTGGCATATCGCGCATGATGGTGAAAGACAGTGCACCTAATACACCGAGTGGCACCACCAACAAAACAGCAACCGGAATCGAGGTGCTCTCATATAAAGCAGCGAGTACTAAAAACACGGCTAGCAATGAAAGACCAAATAAAGCAATTGCTGCGGAACCGGCTGCTTTTTCTTCGAATGACTGACCTGCCCATTCATAACCAAAGCCAGGTGGCAGTTGTGCAACGAGTTTTTCAATTTCAGCTAAGGCATCACCGGAAGAATAACCTGGTGCTGCATCGCCTTGTAATTTCATCGCTGGATAACCATTAAAACGCACGAGTTGTACGGGTCCATTTATCCATTGAGTGCGCGTGAAAGCAGAGAAGGGCACCATATTGCCTTGCGCATTACGGGCAAACAAACGATCTATGTCTTCAGGCATGAGACGCTTATCTTGATCGGCTTGCACGATGACACGCTGTTGACGACCTAGATTAGCGAAGTCATTCACATACGTAGATCCAAATGTGCCGGCTAAAGTTGTATTGATGTCAGATAGTGAAACGCCTAGCGCATTCGCTTTATCTCTATCAACGACTAACTTTAATTGGGGAGAATCTTCCATACCTTCAGGACGAGCACTCTTAATGACCTGACTCTTAGAGAGCATGCCTAGCAACTGATTACGCGCAGCGAGTAAGGCATCATGTCCTTGCCCTGTTCTGTCTTGTAGTCTAAGTGAGAAGCCTGTTGCATTGCCTAGTTCACGAATTGCAGGCGGATTCACAGTAAAGACAATCGCATCTTTAATCATGCCCATTAACATCATGGCTTTGGTTGCCATGCCAACTGAACTTAGCTCCGGTGTTTTACGTTCATCCCAATCTTTAAGTGGAACAAAAAGTAAGCCACCATTTTGACCATTACCAGAGAAGCTATAACCTGTTACTGATACAACACCAGCAGCACCAGGTTGTTTCAGAAAATATTGTTCAGCTTGTTCCATGACAGAGAGCGTACGACTTGCACTTGCACCCGGAGGTAATTGCACATTAGCGAGTAAATAGCCTTGGTCTTCAGCAGGTAAAAATGAAGTCGGCATACGTGTAGTCATCCAAGCGACACAGAGAATAATCCCTAGATAAATCGCCATGTAACGACCTGTATTTTTTAAAATCTTAGCGACACCACTTTGATAGCTAGAAGAAGTGCGTTTGAAAAAACGATTAAACCATCCGAAAAATCCTTTACGCTCATGATGATTCGGATCGACAGGTTTTAAGATGGTTGCGCACAGGGCTGGTGTTAAGGTCAATGCCATGATGGCAGAGAACACCATAGCACTCACCATCGAGAGTGAAAACTGTCTATAGATAGCGCCGACTGAACCTGAGAAAAAAGCCATAGGAATAAACACAGCGATCAGTACTGCTGTAATACCAATAATGGCGTTCGTGATTTGACCCATTGCTTTGATCGTCGCCTCACGCGGATTTAGTCCTTCTTCATTCATGATGCGCTCGACGTTTTCGACTACCACGATTGCATCATCAACCAAAATGCCAATTGCGAGCACCATGCCAAACATAGTCAACACATTAATCGAATAACCAAATGCTGCCATGGTGGCGAATGTACCCATTAAAGAGATAGGTACAACAATCGCGGGAATCAATGTGTAACGTATATTTTGTAAGAAGATCAGCATGACTAAAAACACCAACACGACTGCTTCTAACAAAGTCTTGATTACTTCTTCAATCGATATCTTAATAAACAAGGAAGTGTCATAAGGAATGACATAACTCATACCCGCTGGGAAGTATTTAGAAAGCTCTTCCATTTTTGCACGCACTAAACGTGCTGTTTCCAGTGCATTTGCAGTAGGTGTTAACTGCACACCCACCGCAGCAATTTGTTTACCATTTAAGCGAGCAGAAAAACCATAGGATTGTCCTGCAATTTCTACTCGGCCTATATCGCGAATTCTGACTGTAGATCCATTCGGATTAGCTCGTAAAACAATATTTCCAAATTCTTCAGGCGATGTGAGTTGTCCTGTAATGACAATCGAGGTAGCCAT
The DNA here is from genome assembly GCA_034680505.1 of Noviherbaspirillum sp. Classification (GTDB taxonomy): domain Bacteria; phylum Pseudomonadota; class Gammaproteobacteria; order Burkholderiales; family Burkholderiaceae_D; genus Pernthalerella. Next base: position 523 of record JAXISQ010000117.1, on the reverse strand, counting down.
TCTTTGCGAACTAGGTGCAGGTAAGTCACCTAAAACACCGGCTGAGAATTGTGCATTTTGCGACTTAATAGCTTCGACTACATTCGTAGGCGTGAGTTTAAAAGCCATTAACTTATTCGGATCTACCCATATACGCATGGCACGTTCAGTACCAAATAATTGTGCAACACCGACACCAGGTACACGCTTTAATTCATTGATGACATTACGCGCAAGATAATCACCAAGTGCAATCGGACTATGCGTGCCATCAGTTGAAATCAGATTCGCAAATAACAAAAGATTGCTACGGGTACGTGAAACTGTCACACCTTGTTGTACGACTGCTTGAGGTAATCGCGCGTCCACACGTTTCAAACGATTTTGTACATCGACTGCAGCGAGCTCAGGATTAGTACCTGTTTTAAATGTGACGGTTACTTGTGACTGACCATCTGATTGGCTTTGTGATTCTATGTAGAGTAAATTTTCTACACCATTCATTTCTTGTTCAATCAGACTCGTCACACTTTCATCTACTGTT
>JAXISQ010000116.1:0-5621 GCA_034680505.1 Noviherbaspirillum sp. | reverse complement strand
GCCTTGTCACGCAAGATGCCTGGATTCAAATGCATGATTAAACGATCTTCATGCAGTGGTACTGAAATCGGAATAAAAGCGTATTGATTGCCATGTTGATTCGGGCCGACTTGAATAGAAGGATGATGCATCATACCGACAGCTAAGCCTATACCCGTAGTGTGCGAATCTAACTTCTGAAACAAAGTTTTAACTTGATAAACATAATCCGTAGAGTTGCTTCTTGCAGCATCATCAAAGTAAGCGTGTCCACCACCTATAGTGAATTCTAAATTTCCAGAAGGATTACACGCAGGCAGTGCCCAAGTTTCTAAGCTTGTTGAGTAAGAGCGAGTCCATGTTTCAACTTGACAGCTACCAGCTGTAGTAAGCCTAGCATCATCGGTGACAAAAGGACGAGCAGCATGCGCAGTAGAGCCATAAAATACAATCAAACTGAGCAAGACTAGTTGAAACAGTACTAGGAAAGATGATAATTTTCTAAGCATTATTTTTATTTTGAGGCACTTTTAAAAGCAGCAGAAAAATTACACGACTGATCATCACTCACGAAATGAATATCTGCAAATCCTGATCTAACACTTTCGCGAGTGTTATCAGAATCAGCAGCAATCGCTAATAAAAATAATTTCGCTTTATCAGTACCAAATAACTTCATCACATCAGATTTTACGTTAACGCGTTCTTCTATCCATTTTTCAGCAAGGGTATTGCCAGATTGCTGAACTATCATCTGTGCTCGACTCGTATAAGCATTAGGTGTTTGTAATCCTATAGGATGCTTATTATCCCAAACATAATTGATTGCAGCATCTGGCAACTCTTTGCCCCAAATACTACGCGCAATCTTGAGTGTGGCTTTTGTTGTTAAGGATAATGCTTCCTCCGGCAATGATAACGCCAGATAAACACGTGCTGCATAATCATCGCCAGAGCGCTTATGAATATCAGCATTTTTCACAACGTGATCCACGCGCCAGCGCCAACAGAGTATAGGTGTGTCGTTGAGATTAATCTCTACTTTTCTACCTAGTAGTGCCATGCTTGATTCTGCACGTGCTTCGACTGCAGCTATACCATCCCAGTCTATAACACCATAACTTGTAGGTGGTGCTGATTTATCAAAACGAATGACTTGCCAAGGTGGAGGAACGGTAGAGTGAGTGGCATCAAATTTACCGACGGAGACTTCTGCTGCGAAAGCTTGAAGTGTGAAACAAGATAAATAAAATCTCAACAGCCAGCGCCAGATAAGCTGGCTGTGAGACTTACTACGACTTAGAGTGCGCAGTGTCATGAATATCAACAACGCGAGCTTGAGAGTCTGTAAAAACCAGAACAGGCTGCGTAAACTTTTCAATATCTTCTAGATTACTGACAAAAAAATCCTGGCTTAGTGAGGAATAAATCTGTGTCAGTAAATGCTTAGCAAGGGAAACTGGCATAGCAAAATAATGCACGCCCATGGTTTCACCTATTTTTTTACATTCAGACTTGGCGACCAAATACGAGCGCACTAGCGTGCCAATGTAGTCATGTTTATCAATTGCAAAGAATAACGTACCTGGTTCAAGTTCAGTTTGACGCAGATAAAGTTCTAAATCGTGGGTATAAGTTGATAGCATCTGAGTCTCCAGCATTTTTATGTTTCAAATGCTAGGACTTAAATATGAAGGCATGATGACGTTGGTTCTTGAAAGTGTTTTTTCGCGAGACTTGCGTTGGGTTGCTTAAAAACCAGTCGGCAAAAAGTTATCAAATGGATAAATTATTTTATCCAGTCATAGTCATGTCATAATCTTTGCATAAAGTCCGTTTGTGAATATATCCGCCGTTCCCACCCATCCCAAGACACTCCAGACTATGAGCGAAACCAACACGCATATGGATGCGGCTATGCACATGAACAGATCGTCTAGTTCTAAGCTGCCAGACTTTATATTCCATAAGATTACCTTCTCCTTTGCCTTGTTAGTCTTGCTGGTACTAGTAGGTATATTGGGCTCATTGGTTGTGGGTGCTTGGCCGGCACTGGAGCATTTTGGCCCGGGTTTTATCACCCGCATAGAATGGGATCCAGTCAATGATGAATATGGCGCATTGATCGCGATCGCAGGCACACTCATCACTTCATTTCTTGCGTTACTGCTCGCATTTCCTGTCAGTTTTGGTATTGCTTTATTTTTAACGGAAATTTGTCCTAACTGGTTGAAGCGTCCTCTAGGAACAGCCGTGGAATTATTAGCGGGTGTGCCGAGCATTATTTATGGCATGTGGGGTTTGTTTGTTTTCGCTCCATTTTTTGCAGATCATGTGCAGCCAGTCTTACAAAGCACTTTAGGTAATATTCCTGTGATAGGAGAATTATTTCAGGGGCCTATGATGGGTATAGGTATGCTTACTGCAGGCATTATTCTTTCCATCATGATCATTCCCTTCATTGCATCGGTTATGCGTGACGTGTTTGAAACCTGTCCAGCAGTGTTAAAAGAATCCGCTTATGCATTAGGTTGTACACGCTGGGAAGTCATGCGCAAAATTGTTTTACCTTACACTCGCATTGGTGTAGTGGGTGGCGTTATGTTGGGACTGGGTCGTGCACTTGGTGAAACGATGGCGATTACCTTTGTGATTGGTAATGCACACAAACTGTCTTGGTCATTGTTCGCAGCTGGTAACAGTATCGCTTCTACCTTAGCTAATGAATTCGCTGAGGCAGAATCAACATTGCATCTTGCTTCTTTATTCTCACTAGGTTTGATTCTGTTTGTGATTACATTCATCGTATTAGCTGCTGCAAAAATCATGCTGTTAAGTATGTCTAGAGGTGAAGGTAGTAAATAATGAGCCAAAATCTAGAAATTTCAAATAACGCTATTTATACGCGCCGCTTATGGCAGCACAGAGTTGGCATTGCTTTGTCCGTGTTTGCTATGGCAACCGGTATATTTTTCTTACTCTGGATTCTGGCAGTATTAGTCATCAATGGCATAGGCGCTATTGATTGGGCTATCTTTACCCATACAACACCAGCGCCAGGTAGTGAAGGTGGTGGTTTATTAAATCCTATCGTAGGTAGTTTATTAATGGTGGGAGTAGCGACACTCATTAGCACGCCTATTGGTATTTTTGCAGGTGTTTATCTTGCTGAATATGGTGAAGAAAGTCGTTTCGCACAAATCACGCGCTTTGTAACTGATGTGATGTTGTCTGCACCTTCTATCGTCATTGGTTTGTTCATCTATGCATTGTATGTAGCCAATGTCAGACATTTTTCTGGTTGGGCAGGCAGTATGGCGATAGCCTTGATCGCGATCCCTGTTGTTGTACGTACGACTGACAACATGTTGGGTTTGGTGCCCAATAGTCTACGCGAAGCAGCATTTGCATTGGGTGCACCGCGTTGGAAGGTAGCGACCATGGTTAGACTGCGTGCCGTCAAAGCTGGTGTGGTTACAGGTGTCTTACTTGCTGTTGCACGCATATCAGGTGAAACAGCGCCATTATTATTTACAGCTTTAAACAATCAGTTTTATAGCAATGATATGAATGCACCAATGGCGAATTTGCCAGTTGTGATCTTCCAGTTTGCAATGAGTCCTTATGATAATTGGCGTGAATTAGCATGGGGTGGGGCATTATTAATTACCTTTAGCGTGTTGGGATTAAATATTCTTTCTCGCACTCTGGTGAGAACTAGAAAAAATTAAAAAGAACGGGAAACAGTGATGATGACTGAACACTCTCAGGCGGATGTATCCATGGAAAAATTGCCAGTAACCATACAGGTAGCTGGATTGAATTTTTTTTATGGATCTTTTCAGGGATTAAAAAATATTAATCTCGACATCTATGAAAAGAAAGTGACCGCTTTTATTGGTCCCTCTGGATGTGGTAAATCAACGCTACTACGCACTTTGAATCGTATGTATGACCTTTATCCTGGTCAGCGTGCTGAAGGCGCAATTCGCTATGGCGGAAGAAATATTCTTGATTCCAGTGTAGATGTAAATATTTTGCGTGCAAAAATTGGTATGGTGTTTCAAAAGCCCACGCCATTTCCTATGTCAATTTATGACAATATCGCCTTTGGTGTAAAGCTCTATGAAAATCTCTCCAAGGGCGAAATGGATGAGCGTGTTGAATGGGCTTTGAATAAAGCAGCGCTGTGGAATGAAGTAAAAGATAAACTGAATAAGAGTGGTTTATCACTTTCAGGCGGTCAGCAACAACGTTTATGTATTGCACGTGGTGTCGCTGTTAAGCCTGATGTATTACTGCTCGATGAACCGACTTCAGCGTTAGATCCAATTTCAACTGTTAAAATCGAAGAACTCATTAGTGAGTTAAAAGAAGATTACACCATTACCATCGTCACACATAACATGCAGCAAGCGGCACGTTGTTCAGATTTCACTGCTTACATGTATCTAGGTGAGTTAGTGGAATTTGGTGAGACAGACAGCATATTTATTAACCCAGTAAAAAAAGAGACTCAAGATTACATTACGGGTCGCTTTGGTTAATTGCTGAACTTAATATTGATCGGAGAGAGTAATGCCATCAGAACATTCATCAAGACAATATGAATTAGATTTAGAAGCGATACGCTCTAAAGTCTTACTCATGGGTGGTGTAGTAGAAAAACAATTTCAAGATGCGATGATTTGTTTTCGCAATTTAAATGAGCATGAGGCGGATCGCATTATTGCGGCAGATATTGAAGTCAATCAAATGGAAGTGGCTTTAGATGACGCTTGTAGTCATTTAATCGTCAAGCGCCAGCCTGCTGCGAATGATTTGCGTACTGTCATGGCAACCATTAAAGCTATCACTGACTTAGAGCGTATCGGTGATGAGGCAACCAAGATTGCGCGTGCTGCGCGCACTATGCATCAACGTGGTATGACGCCTATTGCACATGAAGAGATCGTTAGAGTCATGGCAGATACGGCAGCTGATTTATTACATGATGCCTTAGATGCTTTTGCGCGTTTAGATGAAAAACAAGCGACTCGTTTAATTTTGCAAGATGAAATTATTGATCATGAGTTTCGTTCAGTCATGCGTAATGTGATCACATTTATGATGGAAGATCCACGCACTATTTCTGCTTCACTCGATACCTTGTGGGTTGCTAAAGCAATTGAGCGTATTGGTGATCATGCAAAAAATATAGCTGAATACGTGGTCTATATCGTAGAAGGTAAAGATATACGTCACACAGACTATGCAACCACTAAGCAATCTGAAATTTCTTGATAGTGAAATCTTGAGATGACAAATTCCGCTTCCAGAATTCTCATCGTTGAAGATGAACTAGCGATTGTTGAACTAGTTCGCTTCACGTTGAAATCTGCAGGTTGGGAATCTGATGTCGTGCACACCACAGCCGATGCGTGGGAGCACTTGCAGCAGCATAGACCTCAATTGATTTTATTAGATTGGATGTTGCCGGATCAGTCAGGTCTAAAATTATTGGGTCGTATTCGTGCTGATCGTAACTTTAGCAATTTGCCCGTCATTATGCTAACTGCTAAAGGCATGGAAGAAGATAAAGTGGCGGGTCTAGATCAGGGCGCGGATGATTACATCACCAAGCCCTTTTCACCACGTGAACT
>JAXISQ010000115.1:0-5673 GCA_034680505.1 Noviherbaspirillum sp. | reverse complement strand
TATGCATTTATATGGTTCAGACAAACCAGACATGCGTGTGAAACTTGAATTCACAGAACTCACTGATGTGATGAAAGATGTAGAGTTCAAAGTTTTTGCATCAGCAGCTAGTATGGAAGGTGGTCGTGTCGTGGGACTACGGATTCCTGGCGGCGCAAAAGAGCAAGGTGGAATGCCACGTTCAGAGATCGATGCCTATACACAGTTTGTCGCAATTTATGGCGCAAAAGGATTGGCTTACATTAAAGTGAACGAAAAAGCCAAAGGCCGTGATGGCCTGCAATCACCTATCGTAAAAAATATTCATGATGCAGCGCTTGCGCAAATCATAGAAAAAACTGGCGCTCAAGACGGTGATTTAATTTTCTTTGGTGCTGATAAAGAAAAAATCGTAAATGATGCAATAGGTGCTTTGCGCGTAAAAATCGGTCATAGCGATTTTGGTCGTAAAAATGGCTTGTTCGAAGACGCTTGGCGTCCACTGTGGGTAGTTGACTTCCCTATGTTTGAATATGATGAAGAGGCTGGCCGTTGGAATGCATTACATCATCCCTTTACAGCGCCTAAACTTGGCCATGAAGATTTTATTGATAGCGATCCAGGCCGCGCTATTGCACAAGCGTATGACATGGTGCTCAATGGTTGGGAATTAGGTGGTGGATCAGTACGTATCCATCGTGCTGATGTACAGAGCAAAGTATTCCGTGCATTGAATATAGGTGCAGAAGAAGCGCAAGCGAAATTCGGTTTCTTACTCGACGCCTTGCAATATGGCGCGCCACCGCATGGTGGTTTGGCATTTGGTTTAGACCGTATTGTAACGATGATGACGGGGGCTGAATCCATACGTGATGTGATTGCCTTCCCTAAAACACAACGTGCACAATGCTTACTGACTCAAGCGCCTTCTTTGGTGGATGAAAAGCAGTTACGTGAATTGCATATACGTTTGCGTGCTGCTGAGCCTGCATTAAAAACCTAATGTAGCGGCAAGCAGTACCCTATGCATTCTAAAAATAACTAACAAGGTATGATAAGGGCGCCGAGTGTGCCCTTTTTTACGTCTATGCCAGTTTATAAAATTCCTGAATCTGTATTAGTGGTGATTTATTCCAGTGAAATGGAAGTATTGCTCATAGAGCGCGCCGATAAGCAGGGATTTTGGCAGTCTGTGACAGGCTCTAAAGATGCAGTAGATGAGCCACTGACAGAAACAGCGATGCGGGAAGTGCAAGAAGAAACTGGCATACAAATTGGATCCGAGCTAGTGCCACTTGCGAATCTACGTAACTGGCATCTAACGAATAGATATGAAATTTATCCTGTATGGCGTCATCGCTATGCGCCGGGTATTACGCAAAATACAGAACATGTATTTGGATTGTGTGTGCCTAAAGCGTATCCCATTAAATTGGCGCCGCGTGAGCATGTGCAATATCAATGGCTACCTTGGCAAGCAGCAGCAGATCTTTGCTTTTCTCCCTCGAATGCTGAAGCGATTTTGCAATTGCCACGGCAAATTATTTAAGACAATTATTCATCGATGAAAATTCGTATTGCAACGTATAACATCCACAAGGGCATAAGTGCGATTGCGCGCCGTCCTAGGATACATGCACTGAAGCAGGCGATTTCTTCCTTGTCAGCGGATATCGTTTTCTTACAAGAGGTGCAGGGACGACATGATTTCTTTGCGCTACGTCATGCTGCAAAATGGCCGCAACAAAGTCAGCATGAATTTTTAGCGGGTGATGTACAACATAGTGCTTACGGAATGAATGCTGTGTATGACCATGGACATCATGGGAATGCGTTGTTATCGAATTTTCCTATCATTGCATCGCATAATCATGATGTATCAGATCATCAATTTGAATCGCGAGGCATACTGCATTGTGTAGTGCGACTGCAAGACAAAGATGTGCATTGTTATGTTGTGCATTTAGGATTATTTGCAGGTAGTCGCTTGCGTCAAACCGAGTCTTTAATACAATCAGTCACGCAAACAGCGGCACCAGATGCGCCCGTGATTATTGCGGGTGACTTTAATGACTGGACAAATGCCTTGAGTTCTACTTTAAGGAAAAAACTCGGCGTAACGGAAGTGTTTGATGAAATGTTATCGTCACGTAGTTTTGGTACTTATTTGCGGCGTTTATCAGGTCGCGGTCCGCGGTTGACGCCGGCACGTACCTTTCCTGCTGCCTTACCAGTTTTAAAATTAGATCGTATTTATGTACGTGGCTTGCAAATTAAACATGCGCATGTATTGCATGGTGCAAGTTGGGCCAGACTTTCTGATCATGCGCCTTTGGTAGCAGATTTAACTCTATAAGTGCTGCATCATTTTAATTTATTAGATTTTTTTGATTGAGTCTATGCGCGCTGTTAGCTATAGCAAAAACAATCAACTGACCTTACTCCATAGAGGGGCAGAATTTTTCCCGGCTTTAGAGCGCGCGATTGACGCTGCACATGCTGAGATTTATCTTGAAATTTATATTTTTGCCGAAGATGCGACGGCTGATGTCATCAAAGTAGCATTGATGCGTGCGGCGCAGCGCGGTGTAGCAGTCTATGTGCTAGTGGATTGGTTGGGCACTGGACAAAAAACAATTTCACAACTTGCGCGTTATTTTTCTTCTGCTGGTGTTAATTTCCGATGTTTTAATCCTTGGTTTCATCGCGGATTTGTGCGAACCCATAGAAAAATCATGGTGGTCGATAGAGAAATCGCTTTTCTTGGTGGCTTGAATATTAATGATGATTTTTTTTCGGATGATGGTAGTCACGTGTCACTGCCCGAGCCTAGATGGGATTTTGCAGTAGCAATTCATGGAGAACTCGTTCATTCCATACATGAAGCAGCAGCGACACAATGGTTAGGCTACGGTCTGAAAGATATTAAAACGCGATTGCAAAATTTACGACGTTTGCGTTTAGAACAAACACAACCTGCTTTAACGGTTGCAGAAGCAGCATTAGTAGTGCGCGATAATTTACGTAATCGTAGAACCATACAACGCAGTCTATTGCATGCGATCGGTCATGCGCGTCAATCAATTTATTTAGTCACACCGTATTTTGCACCAGGGAGAAAATTACGTCGTGCACTCGCAATGGCAGCTAAGCGCGGAGTAAAAGTTACGCTCATGGTCGGTGTAGGACAATTTCAGATGCAAGATGCTGTAACACAGTCTTTCTATCCTATGTTGTCTCAAGCCGGTGTGGAGTTAGTTGAATACAGCAGAACTCAATTACATGGAAAAGTCGCTGTAGTGGATGATGAATGGGCAACAGTAGGATCGAGTAACTATGATGGTTTATCTTTATTTTTAAATCGCGAAGCAAACATCGTTGTGAGAGATGCGGATTTTGCAATAACTCTACGTTCACATATTGCTCAAGGTGTGGCTGAGGGTAGAGTGGTTACAGCGAATGAGGTGGCTAACATAAGTCGCCTACGGCGACTGGTAAATTGGCTCGCTTATCTTTTTTATAAATCTGTTTTGCAGATAATTACATTAGGTAGTTATGCAAAATAATTTTATTTTGACTCTTTGTGTGTGTAATGTCTGAACCTATCCGCGTTGATAAATGGCTGTGGGCCGCAAGATTTTTTAAAACGCGTTCGCTTGCGACGGATGCGATTGATCATGGCCGTGTCAAACTCAATGGAGTGAAAATTAAACCGGCTAAAACTATACAGCTGGATGATTTATTAGATATCGATAACGGCAGCACGCAATGGCAAATCAAAGTGACGGGCCTTTCAGGTCAGCGCGGCTCTGCCACGGTTGCACGTCAACTTTATACAGAGACAGAAGAGAGTATAAAAATGCGCGAACAAGAGGCTATGCGTCGCGTACTTTTTCCTGAGCCTAGTGCTGACATCAAAGGCCGACCCACTAAACGCGACCGACGTTTGCTAGACAGGTCGCGCGACTAAACCCCTTGCTCCTAATTTTCTACTTTTTCGCGCCTAATTTTTGGCTGCGAATTGCTGAATTTCGGCTGTTTCAGTGCATAATAGGACGCTCGTTCTATTTTTTTGGTATCGCCCTCACAGGGCTGCATCTAAGGACTGCACTATGAATGAAACACTGCAAAAGCCACTGCGTAAAGGCGAACAGACGCGGGCGGCGATTCTCGAAGCAGCGTTATTACTAGCTAGCCGTGAAGGTTTAGAAGGCCTGACCATAGGCGTGCTGGCGGAAAGAATGGGGATGAGTAAATCAGGTGTGTTTGCGCATTTTGGTTCGCGTGAAGATTTACAAATAGGTGTACTGCGCCTCTATCACCAGCAATTTGAACAAGAAGTGTTTTATCCCAGCCTGCGTGAGCCGCGTGGATTGCCAAGACTAGAAAGTTTATTTGCGCGCTGGGTAGCGCGCGTCAGTATGGAAATCGCTTCCGGTTGTATTTATATCAGCGGTGCTGCGGAATATGACGACAGACCGGGAGCAATACGCGAACAATTATTAGAAATGGTCAGGTTATGGCAGGTTGCTTTAAACAAAGCAGCGAAACAAGCCATGCAAGAAGGACATTTATCACCAGACACTGATACAGATCAATTGGTATTTGAAATGTATGGTTTGGTATTAGCCTTGCATCATGATGCGCGATTTATTAAACGACCAGGCAGTGTAGAGCGCGCAAAAAAAGGATTTGAACGATTGATATTTGGTTTGCAAGATGAAACGTCATCACCCTCTAGCAAACAAGTAGAAAAAGCCTCAAGTAAAAAAATATCTAAATCACTATAAAAAAATAATCGACCATCGTTCGAGAAAAATATTCACACAAATTTCTAGGAGAGTCAGATGCCACACTATGTTGCCCCCTTACGAGATATGCAATTCGTTTTACATGAATTACTAGAAGTTGAAAGCGCACTTAAAGAATTACCTAAGCATAGTGATTTAGATATCGACACCATGAATCAAGTGCTAGAAGAAGGCGGGAAATTTGCGGCAAATGTTATTTTTCCTCTTAACCATTCAGGTGATAGAGAAGGCTGCAAGTTAGATGTCAGCACGCATACTGTTCAAGCACCGACTGGATTTCTTGAGGCCTATAAGCAGTATGTAGAAGCAGGCTGGCCAGCATTATCTTGCGATCCTGAATTTGGTGGACAAGGATTGCCTATAGTTTTAAATAACTCCTTTTATGAAATGTTGAATTCTGCGAATCAAGCTTGGACTATGTACCCAGGTTTATCGCACGGTGCCTATGAATGTTTACATGCACATGGCACGGCAGAACAAAAAGCTTTGTATTTACCGAAGCTGGTAGCGGGAACATGGACTGGCACTATGTGTTTAACAGAACCTCACTGTGGCACTGATCTTGGATTATTAAAAACCAAAGCTGTGCAACAAGCAGATGGGAGTTACCAACTCACTGGCAGTAAAATTTTTATATCAGCAGGCGAGCATGATCTGTCTGAAAATATTATTCATTTAGTGTTAGCACGATTGCCTGATGCACCTGCGGGAACAAAAGGTATTTCTTTATTCATCGTTCCGAAATTTATTCCTGATGCACAAGGAAAAATTGGCGCGCGCAATCCTATTTTCTGTGGTGCGATCGAACATAAAATGGGTATACATGGCAATGCAACTTGTCAGATGAATTTAGATGCAGCACAAGCTTGGTTAATTGGTGAAC
>JAXISQ010000114.1:0-5714 GCA_034680505.1 Noviherbaspirillum sp. | reverse complement strand
TGAAGTTGGATGAACGTGGCTTCATTGCTGTTGATGCAGACTGTCGCACTAATCTGCCGAATGTATGGGCAGTGGGTGATGTCGTGCGTGGTCCTATGTTGGCGCACAAAGCGGAAGAAGAAGGTGTCGCTGTTGCGGAGCGCATTGCAGGTCAACATGGCCATGTCAATTTCAACACCATACCTTGGGTTATTTACACATCACCAGAGATTGCATGGGTAGGTAAAACGGAACAGCAGTTAAAAGCAGAAGGTATTGCATACAAAGCAGGGACTTTCCCCTTCATGGCAAACGGCCGTGCCCGTGCTTTAGGTGATACGTCAGGCATGGTAAAAATGCTTGCCGATGCAAAAACCGATGAAATTTTGGGTGTACATATCATAGGGCCTATGGCGTCAGAGTTAATTGCTGAAGCTGTCGTCGCTATGGAATTCCGTGCTTCTTCAGAAGACATAGCACGTATTTGTCATGCTCATCCTTCACTCTCTGAAGCAACGAAGGAAGCCGCACTCGCTGTGGATAAACGTGCATTAAATTTCTGAGTGTGCAGCTATAAACTCAACTGGCATCATGACATCACACGTGCAACAAGTTAAAAATTTTGCCTGTGCTCATGATGCCGTCTTGCCCCGTTTACTTCTAGCATTTTTACTTTTCATGCTAAGTGCATGTAGTACGCTGCCACCATACACAGGCAAGATTACTATCTCTACTACTAGTCGCAATCAGCCAGTTAACGGAGCAAGTTGTGTCGTACGTACTGATGCAGGTAAATGGAACATCATTACACCAGCGATTGCATCTGTGGGTCAGGTTGCAGGTGATTTACATGTCGTATGTGAACTACAACGCTATCGCACAGCAGAAGTTATTTTTCGCTCTGGTACACGAGGCATGCAATCATCGCGTGTAGCTATTGGTGCGGCAGGTGGATCTGGCGGTAGTGGCATGGGTCTATCAATTGGCTTAGGCCTGCCACTGGGTGATGCACAATTTACTTACCCGACTGAGATCGTTGTTGATATGTTGCCTGCGACAGAATAATGCCAGAGATTACCGCGAATATGGATGTGTATGACTATTATGAGCAAGCTCTGCGTGAGCGAGGCTTTAAGTCAGATTATGCGCAGCGAGGCGCAGTGCATCGTTTACAAAAATCCTATGATGCTTGGGTAGGATTTAAATATAAACGTTCTAATCGCCTCAAGAAAATGGTGAATCATCCAGACGTACCTCGCGGTGTTTATTTATGGGGTGGGGTCGGACGCGGTAAATCATTTTTAATGGATAGCTTTTATCTGGTAGTGCCAGTGGTCCGTAAGACACGCTTGCATTTCCATGAGTTCATGCGTGAGATACATCGTGAACTTGATAAACAAAAAGATGTAGAAGATCCATTACTACTCGTCGCTAAGCGTATTGCTCGTAAATATAGATTGATATGTTTTGATGAATTTCATGTATCGGATATTGCCGATGCCATGATTCTCTATAACCTGCTACAAGCCTTATTTGATCTTGGCGTGTCGTTTGTGATGACATCAAATTACGAGCCTGACACGTTGTATCCAGATGGTTTGCATCGCGATCGTATCTTACCTGCCATCGCATTACTAAAAGATAAACTCGATATTTTAAATGTCGATGCGGGTGTAGATTATCGACAGCAGGTCATGCAAGAAGTCGATATCTATCATCACCCCTTAGGTGAGACTGCCGACGCTGCATTGAAAACAGCCTTCACTAGAATAGCGGACAGATCAGAAGATGAATTGCAGCTGAAACTAGGTTCGCGTTCTGTGAAATGTTTGCGCCGTGCAGGCGGTGTGGTCTGGTTTAATTTTGCCAGCCTGTGCGGTGGGGCTAGATCACAAAATGATTATCTTGAAATAGCACAGCGTTTTCATACCGTTATACTTTCTGATATTCCCCAGATGACCTCAGCAATGGCATCTGAGGCTAGGCGTTTTACCTGGCTTATCGATATACTCTATGATCATCGCGTGAAATGCCTCATGTCCGCAGCGGTGAAACCAGAATTGTTATATCTGGAAGGAACCTTGTCGAATGAGTTTCATCGTACCGTATCCAGAATTATTGAAATGCAGTCGCGAGAATATAAAGAGAGCACACGCCGTCAAGCTGCAGAGACGATTGCTTAATTATTGAGAATATCTAAGAGATAGTGATGAAAAATCAATTTAGTCGATTCCTGTTTGGTTTCTTAATCATGGTGCTAACCTCATCTGGTTTTGCTGAAAACCTTGCGATTTTAGAGCGCTATCCCTCAGGATCCATACAAACTGTAGAGCGAGCAAATCAGGCTTTAGAAGATGTGAAGCGTGAAAGAGACGTGGTACAAGAATCTTTTTTAGATAATAAAGATGATTGTTTGCAGCGCTTTTTTGTGTCTTCTTGTTTGAACAAAGCTAAGGAAGTGAAGCGCCAAGCAAAAAAACAGCTGCGGGCTGTGGAAGTTGAAGCGAACGCATTTTTACGTAAAGATAAAGCGGATGAACGCGATCGTGGTGTAGCAGAGCGTCAGCGACAAGCAGAGCAAGCACAAGGTAAGAAAATCATACGCTTGCCAGATGCATCAGAAGAAAATCAAATCATGCCATTGGATAAATAGGTGTGATGAAAGATCCTGATCAAGTTCGAGAACAGCTTGCGACATTAGAGACTGAGCATAGGGATCTTGATGTTGCGATTGATCTTTTAATGCAAGTGGGGCGTGTCGATGATTTGCAATTACGACGTTTTAAAAAACGTAAACTGCAAATTAAAGATCAAATCATTCATTTAAAAATGCAGTTAGTACCTGATATCCCTGCCTAACCAAGGCTGGCAATCATAAAACCAATCACGCGGTAAAATGCGGTTCACGACAGTATTTTGTCGCCTTTGTTGTTAATCATGAGTGCCCTCCATTTTGACTGATCAAGTTGCAGCTGCCGAAGACGGCGGTATTCACAGTGAAGAAATCGATGCCATTTTTTCTGCCGATGGCAAACTCGCTGCTGCAGTTTCTAATTTTCGTCCCCGACAATCTCAAACTGATATGGCGCGTGCGATTGCTAAGGCAATTGCCGAGCCTTCTACTCTATTAGCAGAAGCTGGCACAGGTACGGGGAAAACATTTGCTTATCTGGTGCCTGCCTTGCTGTGGGGAGGTAAGGTCATCATCTCTACCGGTACAAAAAACTTACAAGATCAACTTTTTTTGCGCGACATTCCTGTGGTGCGTAAAGCATTGAATGCGCCAGTAACGGTAGCGCTATTAAAGGGGCGAGCAAATTATCTTTGTCATTTTCATCTAGATCGCACCTTACAAAATGGAAGACTGACTGCACGAGAAGATGTGGGTTACTTGCGTGATATCTCGCGCTTTATGAAAACTACCACCACGGGTGATAAAGCAGAATTAGCAAAGATTCCAGAAAATGCATTGATTTGGAATTTAGTGACATCTACACGGGATAACTGCTTAGGTGCAGAGTGCGCCAGTTATCAAGATTGTTTCGTAATGAAGGCACGCAAAGAAGCGCAGCAAGCAGATGTCGTAGTCGTGAATCATCATTTATTTTTTGCTGATGTGGCATTAAAAGATACCGGCGTAGCGGAGTTACTGCCGACAGCGAATACTGTCATCTTTGATGAAGCCCATCAATTACCTGATACCGCCACATTATTTTTTGGTGAATCTATCTCCACTTCACAAGTACTAGAGTTGTGTCGTGATGTCTTAGCTGAAGGTTTAACACATGCACGTGATGGTGCTGATTGGGGTAAGGTTGTTACAGGTGTGGAAAAAGCTGCACGCGATTTGCGACTGACCTTTCCTGTGGAAGTCACGCGCTTAGCTGTAAATCAGTTAGCAGCGAGTAGTGAATTTTTTCCGGCATTGGCACATTTACGCGCGATGCTGCAGCAAATGATCACAACGCTGGCATCGCAAGCAGAGCGTGCTGAAACGATTGAACAATGTAGAGTGCGCGCAGTGGAAATGGAAAGCCACTATGCATCTTGGAGTGCAGCAGCAAGTCAAGCCACAAAATCGAATGACGATGGTGAGTCTGCAAATGTATTGTGGATAGAAGCTTTTTCTTCATCATTACAATTGCATCAAACTCCCTTGAGTATTGCTCCTATCTTTAGTAAACAGCGTGAAGGCACACCTCGAGCCTGGATATTTACTTCCGCCACCTTAGCTGTGAAAAATGATTTTAGTCATTACAGTAGTCAGTTAGGTTTATCAGAAGAAGTGTCATTGTCATGGCCTAGTCCCTTCGACTATGCGAATCAAGCTTTGTTATATGTACCTACTGATTTGCCTGTTCCAAATTCCCCCGGCTATATTGATGCAGTGATTGATGTAGCTTTACCAGTGATAGAAGCTGCGGGGGGTAGAGCATTTTTATTGTGTACGACTTTGCGTGCAGTGAAGCGTGCTGCTGAACGCTTAGCTGAAGAATTTAAAAAACGCGATTGGAATTGGCCATTATTAGTGCAGGGCGAATTAGGTCGCACTGAATTACTCGATAGATTTCGCAGTGCAGGTAATGCGGTGTTAATTGGTAGTCAAAGTTTTTGGGAAGGGGTGGATGTAAGAGGGGATGCGTTGTCCGTAGTGATTATCGATAAACTTCCTTTCGCACCACCAGATGATCCTGTCTTAGCAGCGCGCATCGCAGAGATGGAAAAGCGTGGCATGAATGGTTTTATGCATCATCAATTACCGGAAGCGATTATTACCTTGAAACAGGGTGCAGGGCGATTAATACGCGATGAAACCGATCGAGGTGTGTTGATGATTTGCGATCCACGTTTAATTTCTAAACCCTATGGCAAACGCATTTGGCAAAGCCTGCCACCTTTTGCACGTAGTCGAGAATTGGGTACTGTTATTAGCTTTTTACAACGTGACCTAGGCAGCCAAACTGCGCCTAGCGACGAGCAGGATCTGTAAAAGACATAGAAATTGTCTTAAATTGCATTGCTATTTGTGCATGCTAGATAAGGTGCGAGATTTCATTAATCTGACATGAATCACTTGCCGTCCTCAGGTAAAATCTGCATGAATATGTTTGAGTAAGTCTATGCCGCAGTGAGTCTGAGCGCTCAATGTAAATTTTCACATACTAGGTGTCACGCTACTTCTCTATGAAAATCTTAATTAGTAATGATGATGGCTACCTAGCTCCTGGAATTATTGCGCTAGCTGAGCAACTAGCCACGATTGCAGACATTGTCGTAGTCGCACCTGATAGCAATCGATCGGGATCGTCGAATTCACTCACCTTAGATCGACCTTTGCGTGTTGTGCAATCGGCTAATGGTTTTTACTCCATTAATGGAACGCCTAGTGATTGCGTGCATATTGCATTGACTGGGATATTGACGGAGCGTCCTGATCTGGTGGTCTCGGGGATTAATCAAGGTCAGAATATGGGTGATGACACCTTATATTCAGGTACGGTTGCGGCCGCCACCGAAGGCTATTTATTTGGCATTCCAGCGATAGCATTTTCTCAAGTTGATCATCGTTGGGCACATCTGGACGCTGCTGCACGCGTTGCAAAAGACATAGTGCTAAGAAAATTTGAAACACTACACAAGCCTTTTCTGTTGAATGTGAATATTCCTAATCTGCCGTATGAACAATTACAGCGTGTAGTTGCAACACGCTTGGGTAAGCGTCATGAATCAGAGCC
>JAXISQ010000113.1:0-5733 GCA_034680505.1 Noviherbaspirillum sp. | reverse complement strand
GTTCAAATTGATTAACTTCACCTTGCTTAAACAAACCAATTCCTAAAGTACCAATCACTGTGGTCGGTACACCATCACGCGATAATGCTTGACCTATCCATTGTGTACAAGAGGTTTTACCGTTAGTGCCTGTTACTGCGACTGAAAATAAAGATTGATCAGGTTGACCATACCAATTTTTCGCAATACTACCTACTTGTTGTTTTAATTCATGCACAGCAAGATGTGGCACGCTGATGTTGTTACAGGCAGCATGTTCATCTGCTGCTTCATAAATCACAGCACTCGCACCAGCTTGAATTGCTTGCACAATGTAATCACGACCATCACCAGCATCACCTGGATAAGCAATAAACACATCACCCGAATTAATACGTCGTGAATCAGCAGTTAGGTGTGTATTTTGCGACGCAGTCGATACAGCACCTCTGATCCACTCAGTGATTTGTTCGGGATGAAGTTGCTGTGCTGTCGTCACATGGTCTCCGTGATCGGCGCAGCCGGCAAAATAACATTGGTGACAGGCGCATCTGGCGCAACATTCATAAGTCTTAATGTTCCAGCTGCGACATTCGAAAATGCAGGCGCTGCAACTTGACCACCAAAATGTTGTGGACCCGAGGGCTCATCTATCATGACGGCGATGATGATGCGTGGATCGGATACAGGCGCTAAACCTACAAATGAACCTACATATTTTTTAACGTAGCGACCGCCTTCAACTTTATAAGCGGTGCCTGTTTTGCCAGCGACACGATAACCTCGCACTTGCGCATAGGGCGCAGTACCTTCTGAGCTCACTACCTTTTCCATCATCAAGCGCATTTGACGTGCAGCACGTTCACTCAATACACGTTGCGCTACTGGAGGATGATCAAGTTTTTGAAAACTTAATGGAATCATCTCGCCATTGCGCGCAAACATCATATAAGCACGCGCTAACTGTATGAGTGATACTGAGATGCCTTGACCATAACTGATCGTCGCTTGCTCAATCGGACGCCAGCTTTTATACGGCTTCATACGTCCTGCTACTGCACCTGGAAAACCAAAGCGTGGTTGTTGACCAAAACCTGCAGCAGTAAAAATCTCCCACATATCATGGGACTCTAATTTCTGCGCAATTTTCACTGTGCCTACATTCGATGATTGTCCGATGATGTTGGTGACTGTCATCGAGGACGCATGCGGATGTGAATCACCGATGGTTGCTGGCCCCATCGTTAGCTTGGGAGGTGTATCAAACACAGTATCTGGTGTAATTAAACCCTTATCCAATGCACGCGCTATCGTGAACGGCTTCATAGTAGAGCCAGGCTCAAAGGTGTCTGTCATTACACGATTACGCATGACAGAAGGATCAACACCTTGCCGATTATTTGGATTGAAGGTGGGCATATTGACCATAGCCAGTACTTCACCAGTTTTTACATCCAATACAACTATCGCGCCTGCTTTCGCATTGAATTTATCAACAGCTTGTTGCAACTGTGTGAAAGCGAGATATTGAATTTTATTATCGATAGATAGTGTTAAATCTTTTCCATCACGTGGTTCACGTAAATGCGCTACATCTTCAACGACACGTCCTTGACGATCACGAATCACACGACGACTACCTGTTACACCGGCGAGTGATTTTTGCTGAATGTATTCAATGCCTTCTTTACCTACATCTTGAAAATCAGTAAAGCCCAGTAAATGGGCTGCTGCTGGGCCCGCAGGATAAGAACGTTTATATTCTTTACTCGTACGTATGCCTGGTATATTCAAATCCAAAATACGTTTTGCTAAATCCGGCTCTACCTGATGTTTGAGATAAACAAAGTTACGATCTGAATCGAGTTTCTTTTTTAGCTCGCCATAACCAATGCCGAGTAATGTCGCTAACTCTTGTAATTGTTCTGTACTTGCTTGAACATCATCTGGCGAAGCTTCTATTGCACGCACTGGTAATGATGTCGCCATCACTTCGCCATTTCTATCCATGATTTTGCCGCGCGTTGCAGGTACTTCTAAAGTGCGTGCATAACGTGACTCACCTTGTTTTTGCAAAAATTCTGTTGAAACAGCTTGTAACCAAAATGCACGCGCAGCGAGTGCGCCGAATGCAATAAACAATAAAAACAAAACTAAACGCGAACGCCATGCCGGCAGTTTCACAGCCAAGACAGGACTGGCACTAAATGCCACGCCTCGACCGGCTGCTTTTCTGGACGGCGCACTACGTGTCATGGTGTTCCTGCTGTGAGATATTGCGTGCGACTAGCTGGTGGTGGCTGCATCGCTAAAGTATTTTTTGCCATTCCATCTATGCGTGCATGCTTAGCTAAGTTTGACTGTTCAAGTTGTAATTGCGCCCACTCGATTTCATTCGCCTGCTGACGCATGTTGGTACGCTCTAATTCCATGAATAAGCGACGTGCTTGGTATTGCGAGTTCACCAGTAATAAAGCGCAAAGCATGAGTAAGGCGAGCACTGGAAAAATAAGACGCTGATTCATCACGCTACTCCCGCTTGTGGGAGACGTTGTGCAGTTCGCATCACAGCTGAACGCGCACGCGGATTCGCTGCAATTTCATCTGCATTCGGTTTTAGTCGCGCGATTAATTCCATACAGGGCTGAGGTAAATCTACTGCACGAATCGGCAGCCGACGGTCAGGCTGCGGTACGCTGGCTTTGGATGCCATGAACCGCTTGACGATACGATCTTCAAGCGAATGAAAACTAATCACCACCAATCTCCCGTACGGTGCTAAGTGTCCGTATGCTGCATTCAAACCTGTTTCAAGTTCCTCAAGCTCTTGATTGATGAAAATCCGTATAGCCTGAAAAGTCCTGGTGGCCGGGTCTTTACCTTTTTCCCTGGTCTTGACGGCCTGTGCCACGAGCGTGGCAAGCTGTCGTGTGCCTGAAACTGGTTCGATTGCCCGGCGAGCAATAAGCGCCTTTGCAATCTGAAAAGCAAACCGTTCTTCCCCATATTCGCGAATTACCTTTTCTATGTTGTCTTGTGTTGCAGTCGCTAACCATTCGGCGGCAGAAATACCGCGTGTGGTATCCATACGCATATCAAGTGGGCCATCTGCCCGAAAACTAAAACCACGCGTCGCATCATCCACTTGGGGTGATGACAATCCCAAATCCATCACAACACCATCAAGCTGATGCACGCCACGCGCAGTGAGTGCACTCGCCATACTGGCGAAGCTGTCATGCACAATCACAAAGCGTGCATCTTCACGTGCCAACTCTTCAGCAACCGCGATAGCTTGCGGATCTTTGTCGAAAGCAATCAAGCGGCCCCGCTCCGATAAGCGTTGCAAAATTTTTCTACTATGTCCGCCGCGACCAAAGGTGCCATCGACGTAAATACCATCTCGACGCTCAGCTTCTATCGCTAATGCGTCAACCGCTTCATCCAGCAGCACAGTGCGGTGCGTAAATTCAGGCACCGTTAGTTGATTCATCGCTGTGCCGTTAGAAAGAGAAGTTACTCAACACATCAGGCATGCCTTCAGCAATCGCCTGCGCCTCACTGTCATCGAGTTTCGATGCGTCCCAAATCTCAAAATGACTTCCCATGCCGAGCAACATCACATCGCGTGACAATCCCACTGCAGTGCGTAATTCAGGCGCAATCAAAAGCCGACCTGCACTATCAAATTCCACATCCGATGCATTACCTAAAAAAATACGTTGCCATGCACGCGCTGACATCGGCCATGAAGCTATTTGTTCACGATGTGATTCCCATACAGGACGCGGAAAAAGGAGTAGACATCCATGCGGATGTTTGGTGAGCGTGACGCGGCCTTCGCACTGAATCAACAGTGCGTCACGATGCCGAGTCGGAACCGACATCCGACCCTTTGCATCTAGGCTTAATGAGGACGCGCCTTGGTACACCTTTTAGTCTCCCTAAATTGTTCCGATAACTGAAAAATTGCAGCTTTTAGTTAGGCAATAGAAAATAAAATGCCCCACAAAAAAACACTTTTTCACACTACCGCCCACTTTAGTGGAAGCCGAATTTGCGGTCAAGGAATATCAGGGTCGCCTGACTAGATTTTTTTCAATGAAGTCAAGGACTTAGCGCAACTACTTGAAGCTGTCTAAAAAGCGAATAAATGAGGAAAATTAGGGACTTACCGATGGGATTGAAAGTTGAACTTTAGCAATACACATGTGTTTATTGCGCAAAGTACTGATTTCAAAAAGTCTGAAGGGATTGCGTAAAAACGGAAGTGAACGCTAACCCATGTGAAAAACAGAAAAAATGAAGCAGACCGATAGGCCGGATTCTGTTACGGCAAATCGGGCAAGCCCGACTGCTATGACAGTCATTCCTCTAGGCCAGCGATTACTCACTGGCTCAAGCTTCCTACCCGCACGCTCAGCGAGCCGCCTCAATGCGTGCCTATTTGGAATTGCTCCGAGTGGAGGTTACCGCGTTTCACCGTAACTAAATACGCTCGTCTCTGTGGCCCTATTCCGCGCCTCGCGGCGGACGGCCGTTAGCCGTCACCCTGCTCTATGGAGTCCGGACCTTCCTCCCGCTTAAGCTTTAACACTCAAGCCAGCGACTGTCTGGTCTGCTTCAGATGTGCATTGTAGGGCATAGGCTGCATATAAACCTGAAGCAGATCATAAAACTAAACGCGCTCAAAAATACCTGCGGCACCCATACCTGTACCTACACACATGGTGACCATGCCATATTTCAAATTACGTCTGCGTAGTCCGTGTATGACAGTGACAGCTCGTATCGCACCTGTCGCACCTAATGGATGACCTAATGCAATCGCACCACCGAGTGGATTTGTTTTAGCAGGATCAAGACCTAGTTCTTGTCGCACTGCGAGTGCTTGCGCAGCAAACGCTTCATTCAACTCTATCCAATCGATTTGATCTAGCGTTAAACCCGCATTGCGTAAAGCAGCAGGTATCGCTTCTTTAGGACCGATACCCATAATTTCTGGTGGCACACCTTTGACTGCAAATGAAACAAAGCGCGCTAATGGCGTGAGATTATGTTGCTTAAGAATTTTTTCACTGACTAAAATTAATGCACCTGCACCATCCGATGTTTGTGAACTATTCCCTGCAGTGACACTACCTTTCGCTGCGAATACAGGTTTTAATTTACCCAACGCTTCAAGATTGGTATCAGCACGTGCACCTTCATCATCTTTGACTAAGCGTGTCTTAATATCTATTTGCCCTGTACTTAAATTAGGAAATCTTTCTATGATTTCTATCGGCGTAATCTCTGCTGCATACTCTCCCGCTTTTTGAGCAGCGATAGCACGACGATGTGATTCCAATGCGAATTCATCTTGTGCTTCACGTGTTACTTTCCATTGCTGCGCTACTTTTTCTGCAGTCAATCCCATGCCATAGGCCATGCCTATATTGTCATCTTTAAACACACCCATGTTTAATGAAGGGTGATAACCCATCATAGGAACAACGGACATTGATTCCACACCTGCAGCAATCATGACATCCGCTTCACCGGTACGAATACGATCTGCTGCCATTGCCACTGCCGTAATACCCGAAGCACAGTAACGATTGACTGTTACACCACCCACAGATTTTGGTAGTCCTGCTAATAACACTGCCATACGCGCAAGATTTAATCCTTGCTCTGCTTCAGGAAATGCACATCCCACAATTGCATCTTCGATTAATGCAGGATCTAAATTAGGCACTTGAGCAAGTGAAG
>JAXISQ010000112.1:0-5879 GCA_034680505.1 Noviherbaspirillum sp. | reverse complement strand
GTGAAGAGATCAATTTGATGACAAATTTTTTGGGTTAATTTTTTACGACTGAGTAGCTTTAACTGTGACAACAACAACCAATAAGCTAGCGGTTGTTTAGTCTCTGATCCTTTAAATTCATGCGTGAGATTAATGTGCAAACCTATATCAGCTAGTTTATGCACTTTACTTAATTGCGCTGCACCTAAAGGCCAGTAAGGTGCTTCTGTCATCACCGAAGTTGCTGTTAAACGGCGTGAGGTGATGAGTTCAATAATGCCTAAACTGATTTGTTCAGACTGCCCAAAATCATCAGCACATAAAACCAGTTTACGGATTGGGGTTGTCATGTTGCGTCCTGCGCTGCAAAGGCCCAATTACGCGCCAAGAAAAATGTGAGAGCTGCGACGACGACAAGCACTATCGCTAATGCGATTCGATAATCTAAGGTAGTGAAGTGTAAGAGGGTTGCGTACATTGCTTCGTTGACTAAAAAACTGCCTACTGCAACCGCAAAGAATCGTAGTCGCGTATGACTTGCACTGGTAGTGGATGCATTAAACGTAAACGCTCTATGTCCTGCATGACTAACTTGAAACGCGATTAAAAATCCCAACACATTCGCTGCCAAGGGATGTATGCCCCAAGGTACAAACATTAACGACACGGTACCTAGATGCACCAACATCGCTGTTACACCTACGACACCAAACCAAAACAACTGCTTCATTATTTTTTTGCTTCCTGTTGCGAGTGTTCTGTGCTCTTGGTGATACGGCTAATGAAATAAGCGGGACGTTGTTTCACTTCCGTAAAAATGCGTCCTATGTATTCACCTAAGATACCTACCGACATGAGTTGTATGCCACCTAGGAAAGCAATCGCCACCACCAGTGTAGGCCAGCCACTTTGATCATTACCAAACAAGAGTGTGTCAATCACGATGTAGAGTGCATACGCAATCGAAGCAACAGACACACTACCTCCTACGACTGTCCATAAACGTAAAGGCACATTAGAAAAAGCGGTGAGGCCGGTTGCGCCTAATTTCAGCAAACTGAAAAAATTAAAACTACTACTGCCATGCAGTCTAGGATCGGTACGCACTTTAATACCAATTCTGGTAAAGCCCACCCAGTTGTACAAACCTTTCATGAAGCGATTCCGCTCGGGCATAGCTTTCAAGGCATTTAACATGCAACGATCTAGTACACGAAAATCTTGTGTGTTCTCAGGGATTTTATTGCGCTCACCAAAATTCAGTAAGGTATAAAAAACATGGGTCACCGCACGCTTAGTGAAGGATTCATCATGTCTGTCAGAACGTATAGCAAAGACCATGTCATAACCGCGACGCCATTGCGCAAGGAAAGTAGGAATTAAATCGGGCGGATGTTGAAAGTCACAATCAATCAACACAGCGACATCACCATTGGCTTGATCGATGCCTGCTGATAAAGCAATCTCTTTACCAAAGTTGCGTGACAGCTGTAAGAGTGTGACCGGCAGTTGATTAATTTCGCTTAATACTTTTTCTACCGTTGCATCACGACTGCCATCATCAATCACAATTAATTCGTGCCGCAGACCTTGCTCAGTAAACAGCTTATGCAAGGTGTGCAGCATGGGGAGTATGTTGCCTTCTTCATTAAAGGCCGGCAGCAAACAACTGACTAAAGGATCTTTAGTACGTTCGTTTGCACGCGCCTGCAAAATAAAAGCAGGCTCGGTATCGACGATGCTGAGGTCAGAATCACTATTTGAGTTTTTATTCATAACTAAGTACAAAAGACTGTAAAAAATAAAATGAAGCGCAATCCAATGCGCACATCACACTGGCAGCTATAAAAATGAAGCAATTTCAGCGTGTGACTAGCCCTTTAGGCCAGAAAATATAGGCATGATACGCATAAGCGCGGCGCAAGGGAAAACGCCAGCCCGTGCGCTCCACACTTATATTAATAGGCGGCTCGGTTTGTCCTTGCAGGGCTAGCCAGTTTTGCATCTCACCATCACAAGACGTTTGTGCCGCAGGATCCAGCGGAGTAGGAGGACAGAGCAGCAATCCTGGACGGTTTTGCCAGTCAGCCAGTGGGCTGAGTGTGGCAGGGAATTGATCAGGCACTCCCGGCAAAATCCGCAACTGTGCATCGCCATAAAAAGCCATTGAGGCATTCTCACCCCACGCACCGCCCACCCATTGCGCGGGTGTGTTGGGATAACGTGTTTGCCAGATTTGCAGAATTTCCTGTGCCGCCTCACGACGAGGCAAATAATAATTATCGCTACCGCGTTGCGCTTCACGCCAGCCTTGCACAATACCGAGTAGCGGCAAAAGCAGCAAAATCATGATGAACACTTTTAAAAGACTAACTGTGTGTAAGGCGAGTTTTTCTGCAGACAGTACGTCATGTTCATCACCACTCAGGTTTCTTAACCACAGTAAGGGATAAGCAAAACCAATTGGGATCGCCCATGGCAGCGATAACTCCACCATACCCGCCACACCAAATAGCAGCGTGATGAGCCAAGGCAGCATGGCTAACCAAAACAAGCTGTCATGCCAGGAGCGTGGTTTCCAGCTCAACAGTAATCGACTACCTAGCTTTGTCCAACGCGACTCAGACTGCGCAAAAATCACACAACACAATAACCAAGGCAAGCCCCAGTACAAAACGGGAGCCAAGAAGAAGCGGCCTATTTGCGACCAAGCCACTGCTCCTTCACCTTGTTCGGCGACATAGCGCAAACTCACAAATTCATGGTTCTGCAACCAAAGTGCGTGAGGCGTTAAGCAAATTAGAAAAACACCTAAAGTTAGCCAAGACCGCCAAGATAACAACCATGCACGACCGGCAGGCAGACTCCAACTCACCATAAAAAGGGTTAACAATAGGACGCCGCTGTAATACTTACCCAGCATGGCAAGTGCAGCAAGGAATCCAAAACTCACTGACCACATCAACGCTGAAGAACGTTTTATTTGATGTAGGCTGTGCCACCAAGCCAATGCAACCCAAGGCCATACGGAAAGTAAAACTGCATTCGCATTAAATTTTGCGGCGAGGGTGCTGTAAGGAAAAGCCAAACACAACAATACGATGGTTGGCAATGCCAATGCGGACAAACGCATGGCACGCGCTAACAAAGCTACCCCCGCTAAACCTAGCGCTACATTTAGATAAGCCATGCAGTGATAGGAAAAGTCTGACAAAGGTGTCAGCCTAAACCACAGACCCGTCACCCAAGCAAACAAAGGGGGATGTTTAAAACTGCCCCATTCCAACACTTGGCCCCAAGCATAGTTTTCTAGCATGTCGCCGTAGCGATCTAAATTGGCTGTCGCTAAAGCTTGGGTCAGTGTCCACCAGCAAACATGCAAAACCAAAAGTAAAGTTATTGCGCGCGTTTTATCCAAACGATTGAAGTAAAGAGCCCATCGCGCTAAAAGTTTAGGCATCACATAACCTTATCTTTGTAGAGTTAAAAGTCACTGTCATAACCATTAATAGACATACAAAATTCATAAAAAAAGAGAAACGATATGCAAATTCAGCGTGTTTGATGTATTCTTCTTGCTTACAAGAAAGTATCATTAAATTTACTAATTAAAACAGGAACTTTAAGCCGTGACCAAACGCCCTCGCCCTGCTGATATCTATTTGCGTTTTCTTCAACTAGCTGAAGCTGTTCGTGGTTTGCCTTCATTGCCTGAACTAGAACCTCTGGAAGAAAGAATTCTGGAGATTATTGCGCATGCACGATTGAAGCAAGAACGCTTATCCGTCAAAGATCTGATGGGTAAACGCGAACTCGGATCACCTGCTATGTTGCATGGCCGTTTAAAATCCATGCGCGAAAAAGGTTGGATCTTATTGGCTGAAACAGAAGACGCACGTCGTAAACAATTAGAATTATCTAAAGCCGCTTTAACGCATTTTGACAAACTGTCTAAGTGCATGATTCAAGCTGCTAAAAAAACTGGTTAATCAATAACTGCTTTAACTCACGCCGCCTTAGGGCGGCGTTTTCATTTACGCAGTGTTTTTATTTGCGCAGCGTAAAATAAATCGCACATCCTATGACGAGCGCTACACCTAGCTCCAGTCCAACTATCCAGTACTCCATTTCCTACTTCCTTAAAATTTAATTCGTTTTACTAAGATTCACTCATCCGTTTCAAAAAATCTCCAGCCTGTGTTTTTAGCACTGCCTGATCGTCATACAGACAAGCAAGTGAAATGTTAATTGGGAACTATTAGCATTTATTCGACTCTGAGCGAGTAGTTAACTCATAGGAATTGTTCACGCCTACAGCTTTCTGAGAGCGAGTGTACAACAGCTTAAATTTCCATACAGAATTAATTTAAATCAGTATCTTGCGAAAGATCAATTTAATAATGAAAAGAAACTTAGTGCTGAGCATTATTTATTCATCAAACAGATTATTCTTTCAGTCATAGTTTTGATGAATTTTTATTCAAACAGAGATTGGATTGTTTTTAATCAGGAGTTTGTATGCCTAAATCATTATTCATAGACAAACCGAAATTAAGTCCAGCACTTGCACTAATAC
Organism: Noviherbaspirillum sp.; assembly: GCA_034680505.1. Lineage (GTDB taxonomy): Bacteria > Pseudomonadota > Gammaproteobacteria > Burkholderiales > Burkholderiaceae_D > Pernthalerella. The sequence goes on along the minus strand of JAXISQ010000112.1, from coordinate 1,324 downwards.
CGACCGATAAAGTGGCGTTAAAAGAAAACAGTATTTCCACAACTACGCGCCGCAGAGTAAAAGACAGACCGATTCCACCTACAGAGCTGATCACAGCATTGCAAACGCAATTACGTAGCTTTGAAACTGAAAATGGCTTGAGCACTGAATTAGTCAGCAATATTACCCATTGCACGCTATCAGCAACTTATCTCTCTGCGTTATTGCTTATCACTAGCGAAGCATTAAACAACATACGCTTACATGCACATGCAACTAGCGTTTTAATGTTTGTTTACTTGCACGATCACACCTTGCGTTTAGAAATCATAGATAACGGTATAGGTATGAAACCTAACAAAATCTATCAATCTGATTCGGATGGGATATCTCGTATGCATGCAGCAGCAATACAATTAGGTGGCAGCTTATCTATCGCAGCTAGTCCAGGCAAAGGTACTTTGCTGACATTGACTACCATTACAGAAAAATAAAATAAAACGAACGATGTCGCTGCGCTAATCATTACTATAAATTTTTCCACTGCGTAGGGCGCAATGTATTGCGCCGAATGGTATCCTCCTTAATTCGAATGACTCCCGTTATTTAACCATTGCATGCGGCGCAATGTATTGCGCCCTACTTTTTCTGTTGATTGCGAACGATTACGCTGCGCTAATCGTTCCTACAAATTCCTATACTCTTTTTGTGATGTTGTAGGGACGATTAGCGCAGCGTAATCGTCCGGAATTTATTCCACTCACATTCGATAGATCACAATTCATAATTATCTTTTTCACCTGCCAATGCTTGTTCTACCATTTTACGAACCAAGCTAGGTGCCATAATTTCTATAAACGTAAACACATAACTACGTAAATACGCACCCTGTTTTAAAGCGATACGTGATATGTTGGTACCAAATAAATGACCAACTGGTATGGCACGGAGATTCACATCACGCACCGGATCAAATGCTAAGCCTGCAATAATGCCCACACCCATACCGAGCTCTACATAGGTTTTAATCACATCGGCATCAATCGCTTCTAATAAGACATCCGGTTTTAAAGCACGACGTGTAAACGCTTGATCGATTCTGTTACGACCTGCAAAGGCAGCGTCATAAGTGATGAGCGGATATTGCGCAATTTCTTCTAGCGTGATGGCTTTGGATTTCAAGAGTGGATGTTCCGCTGGCACCACCACCATGTGCTCCCACTGAAAGCATGGCAATGAAATGAGTCCATCAATATATGAGATAGATTCTGTCGCTATCGCTAAATCTGCCTGTCCATTTAAAACCATTTCCGCGACTTGCTTGGGATTGCCTTGTAAGAGAGAG
>JAXISQ010000111.1:0-5924 GCA_034680505.1 Noviherbaspirillum sp. | reverse complement strand
TGTTTCAATCAAAATCAAAAGCGAATGCATGAGTTTGATTTTTTCTTAACCGTTTTCATGCACCCACTGCAGTAAATTATCCATTGCTTCTTTTAATTTACCCGCTTCACTATGGTTCACTATGCACACCACGATCATGCGCTTACCTGAGCGTGTTGTGACATAGCCTGCGATGCTAGCCACTTCTGTCAGGCTACCGGTTTTAATATGTGCAAATGATTTCACACTTAGATTTTCTACGCGCTTACGCATAGTGCCATCTACACCTGCTAGCGGCAATGAGGCAACGAATTCAGGCATAGTTGGACTTAACCATGCTGCTTGCAAAATACGTGCAAGTAGTGCTGCTGACAGTCTATCTGCGCGTGAGAGTCCCGAACCATTATCAATCACTAATTCAGCTGCATTAATGCCTTTGGCAATTAACCATTGTCGGATTACTGCTGCACCTGCTTCTTTACTCGCAGGTTGATAGCCACGCTCTGCAGCCAAAGTTAATAACAACTGTCTAGCCATGACATTATTACTAAACTTATTAATGTCACGAATCGCATCCGTTAATGCAGCAGATTGCCATTGTGTGATTTCCTGTACTTGCGTTGGTAGTACACCTTCTCTTGTTACACCTTGTAGACTGCCACCCATCTCACGCCACAACTGTCGCAGTGAAGAATCAAAATATTCATTATGGGTTAATGGATAAGCATGTACTGCGATTGTTTTTTCTCCGCATGACAATGCATAGCTACCTGTAAAGATGATTTTTTTCTGCTCCACACGCAAACCTAATTGACTACGCCAATCACCACACTCACCCACACCCAAGCTTGGTGCACTTAAAGAAAAATCTGTCAGATAAGGTTCTAGTGTGACGCGTACACGCTGACGACTTGCATCAGGAATAAGATGTACTAGCACTGACTTCGTATCTAAAATTAGTGCGTCAGGCAATGCGTTATAAGCACGTTCAGGTTTTTGATCAAACTGCGCTGCATCATCTTTATAGGATGCAAACAAACTACGATCAAGAATCACATCCCCTGTGATCTGACGAATGCCAAGTGCACGCAAGCGTCGCAACAATTGCCATAAATCTTGTTGAGAAAATCGAGGATCACCACTGCCACGAATAATTAAGTCACCCTGCAGCACATCACCATTTTGTGTGCCATTGGTATAAACACGTGTGGTCCAACGATAATCAGGCCCCAGCAAATCTAATGCTGCTGCGGTTGTGATTAATTTCATGAGTGAAGCAGGTTGTACGCTAAGCTCTCCATTCATATTTAAGAGTGGCTTCTTACTTTCTACTGCCTGCGCATATACAGAAACCGCACTCGCCGGCACGCCTGCAGCTTTCATCGCATTTAAAAAAGCGGTTGGTGTACGTCCAGCGTCGCGACTTGTAGCAGTACTCGTCCATGCCATACTAGCTATGCTGAATAGTATTAGCAAACCTAAACGGGTCTTGATATGTGCGTAATAATTCGACATAAAATTTAATTAAATACAGAATGTTTTTGCTATCTTACGATGCCTAGCTTACAAACATCATTCAAACATAGTTATCAACAACTTCGTCAACGCAATCTAGACTACCATCCACACTACGATGATTCCTTACTTTACCAGTGAACAAATTCAACAAGCACTTCCTTTTGACTTGTTGATTCCTGCCTTAAGCGCAGGTTTTAAAGAGAGCATGCAAGTGCCACCACGCCATGTACATCCTTTGTCTGCAAGCGATGGTTCAGTACTCTTGCTCATGCCAGTATGGCAGCCTGAACAGCATCTCGGTGTAAAGCTCGTTACAGTCGCACCAGAGAATCGCGATCGCGGCCTCTCTACAGTACAAGCCATTTTCATCCTCATGGATTGTAAAACCGGTGTGCCACTCGCTTTATTTGATGGCGAAGAATTAACTCTCCGTCGCACTGCTGCAGCCTCTGCTTGTGCTTCTACTCACCTCTCTCGTCCTGATAGCAAACATTTACTGATCGTCGGTGCCGGACAACTTGCGCCTTATATGGCATGGGCGCATTGCGCTGTGCGTCAGATTGAGACCATCACTATTTGGGCACGCTCACCAGAGAAAGCGCAACAAACACTGGATAAGATACAAGCAGAAATTGAATCAACAGCTTACCAATACCAAGTCACGCAAGATTTAGCACAAGCTTGCCAACAGGCTGACATTATTAGTTGCGCCACCACGAGTAAAGAACCACTCGTAGCAGCACGCAATGTGAGAGCAGGTAGCCATGTTGATTTAGTCGGAGGCTTTCGACCTGATATGCGTGAAGCAGATGATGCACTGATGGCAGCTGCTTCTTTATTTGTTGATACGTATGCAGGTGCTTGTAAAGAAGCAGGTGATATCGTCCAACCGCAACAAGCTGGACTGCTCACTTCGGCTAGTGTGTTGGCAGAATTAGCTGAGTTAGTTAGCGCTAAACATGGTGGTCGCAATAACGCAGAAGAAATCACAGTTTTTAAATCAGTAGGTACGGCACTAGAAGATTTATGTGCCGCTAATTTGGTTTGGCAGCGTTTGGGACAAACTGCATCAAAATAAAAAGTTGATTTATAAATAACTTTTATTTACTTGTGATGCTACTCAAACTTTCAAGCTTTATTGGGATGTCTAACGTTGCAGTTACTTAGTTTCTCTTCCTGATAACCCGATAACACGCATATCTCACTTCCACGTGTTTATAAATTTTGTCAATTAGATAAGCAATCATCAATAACAAAATTAAATTTAACGGTCTTACCTTGAAAAAGGACGACACAGTCCCTATACTTAGCACTCGCTGAGGGAGAGTGCTAACAACTCCTCCTCAATAGGGGTAATCCCACGATAAATAAAGCACTGTGATTCACGGTGTTTTCATGTCAATTAATCATAACTTATTGTTTTCAAGGAGTTTTTATGAGCCTTCGTCCTCTGCACGACCGCGTGATCGTCGAGCGTCTCGAACAAGAAACTAAAACTGCCTCTGGCATCGTATTGCCTGAAGCGGCGGCTGAAAAGCCAGACCAGGGCAAAGTACTTGCTGTTGGCAACGGCAAAATCCTCGAGGACGGTAAAGTTCGTCCATTGGATGTAAAAGTTGGCGATACCGTTTTGTTTGGCAAATATTCAGGCCAAGCCGTCAAGGTTGACGGTAAAGAAGTACTGGTTATGCGCGAAGACGACATCATGGCTATCGTGCAAAAGTAATCACGTTTTCTAAACGCTCAGGCTTTTGCCTTAGTGAATAGTTGAGTGATAGCACGTAGCACCGTCTTCTAATAACCAACACGCAAGATACAAGCAACACCAGATAAAATCTCAAGGAGTATTTAACATGGCAGCTAAAGAAGTTATTTTCGGCGACGCAGCGCGCGCCAAAATGGTTGAGGGTGTCAACATCCTCGCCAACGCAGTCAAAGTCACACTCGGCCCTAAAGGTCGTAACGTTGTTCTAGAGCGTTCATTCGGCGCTCCTACCGTCACCAAAGACGGTGTATCAGTAGCAAAAGAAATCGAACTCAAAGACAAGCTCATGAACATGGGCGCGCAAATGGTGAAAGAAGTTGCATCAAAAACTTCTGACAACGCAGGTGACGGTACCACTACCGCTACTGTATTAGCGCAAGCCATCGTTCGCGAAGGTATGAAGTTTGTTGCAGCTGGTATGAATCCTATGGATCTCAAACGCGGCATCGACAAAGCTGTTGCTGCTACTGTTGAAGAACTGAAAAAAGTCGCTAAGCCTTGCACAACTTCTAAAGAAATCGCGCAAGTTGGTGCTATCTCTGCTAACTCAGATCATTCAATCGGCGAGCGTATCGCTGAAGCGATGGAAAAAGTAGGCAAAGAAGGCGTGATCACCGTTGAAGATGGCAAATCTTTAAATGATGAACTCGATATCGTTGAAGGTATGCAGTTTGACCGTGGCTATCTGTCACCATACTTCATCAACAACGCTGACAAACAAGTTGCGTTGCTCGACAATCCTTTCATTCTCTTGTGCGACAAAAAAATCTCGAACATCCGTGACCTGTTACCGGTACTCGAGCAAGTTGCAAAAGCTGGTCGTCCACTGTTAATCATCGCAGAAGACATCGAAGGCGAAGCACTCGCAACTTTAGTTGTCAATAACATTCGCGGCATTCTAAAAACTTGTGCTGTTAAAGCACCTGGCTTTGGTGACCGTCGTAAAGCGATGTTAGAAGATATCGCTATCTTGACCGGCGGCCAAGTTGTTGCTGAAGAAGTTGGCATGACTTTGGAAAAAGTAGCGCTGACCGATTTAGGCCAAGCTAAGCGTATCGAAATCGGCAAAGAAAACACCACCATCATTGATGGCGCAGGTCAATCAGTCGCGATCGAAGCACGCGTTAAACAAATCCGCGTTCAAATCGAAGAAGCGACTTCTGATTATGACCGTGAAAAACTGCAAGAGCGTGTAGCTAAGCTCGCAGGTGGTGTAGCAGTGATTAAAGTTGGTGCTGCAACCGAAGTAGAAATGAAAGAAAAGAAAGCTCGTGTTGAAGATGCATTGCATGCAACCCGCGCAGCAGTTGAAGAAGGTATTGTTCCTGGCGGCGGCGTTGCACTCTTACGTGCACGTGCCAACATCAAAGTTAAAGGCGACAATCCTGATCAAGATGCTGGTATCAAGATCGTATTGCGTGCAATGGAAGAACCACTGCGCATGATCGTTCAAAATGCAGGTGAAGAAGCCTCCGTAGTTGTGAACAAAGTGTTAGAAGGTAAAGGTAACTTTGGTTACAACGCTGCGAATGGCACCTACGGTGACATGGTTGAAATGGGCGTACTAGATCCAGCTAAAGTCACACGTTCAGCTCTGCAAAACGCTGCATCTATCGCTTCATTAATGCTGACCACTGATTGCATGGTGGCTGAATTAAATGAAGACAAACCAGGCGGCGGTATGGGTGGTATGGGCGGCATGGGTGGTATGGGCGGTATGGGTGGTATGGACGGCATGATGTAATTGCAGTCCGCTTAAGAAAAAACCCGCTTTTTACAAAGCGGGTTTTTTTACATCCATCAAATTAATTAAGCGTAGTAGATGCGATTGGCTAGCTTAATCAAAAGTCATCACATTCAATACAAATAAAAAAATAGTCGGTCGGTCAGTACGATTAGCGAAGCGTAATCGTACTTACACAACCGATCAAGTTACACGACAGCAGCAAACATAAAATCATTTGCCGAGAGCTCACTCACACCGATTAAGGTAATACTATTTCCATTACCGAAATCAATCACGCTATTTGATGGCTGAGCAAGATTTGAGGTGATAGTAAAATCATTAATGCTATCAATACCGCCTAGTGATCGAAAATCTATCTTATCCAAGCCGCGTTGGAAATCATAGATTATGTCATTCCCATTATTTTCTCCAAAGACGAAGATATCTTTGCCAGTAGAATAATTCACATAGGGTACATTTTGATTAAGGTTACCGCCAAAATCTCCCCACATATGATCATTGCCATGACCACTGATTAATGTGTCATTGCCAGCACCAGATTTTCCATCTGTGAATTTTGCATCACCATATAAATAAGTCACACTATCCTTACCATCTGCACCTTTGAGTTTATCGTCACCACCCTGACTACGCTTCATCGTATTAGCATCGCCATACAGCATGTTATCTTTTATATCCAGAGCTAGATGCGAATCACCTTCGATTCCCACACCTATACTCAGCGTGTCATTACCACCTTTACTGTAACTCATGGTTTCAGCATCACCATATAAATTATTATTATCAAGCGTATAGATAATTGAAACAGTTGTAGTATCAGTAGAATTGTTATAAACGGTTGAATTTAAAGTACCAACACTATTCACCAAATCATTTCCAAGGCTAATAACGTCATTACCGCCTTGGCTATGACTC
>JAXISQ010000110.1:0-6048 GCA_034680505.1 Noviherbaspirillum sp. | reverse complement strand
GCAATGGAAATGCTGCAAACCGGTGATTGGATCACACCGCGTTTAAATGGTTTGCTGTATTTCGAAAAACCACCCTTGCAGTACTGGGCGAGTGCGATTGGATTTTCATTATTTGGTTTTAATGATTTCACAGCTCGCTTGTGGCCGGGACTGACAGGTTTTCTAACTGTGATTGCTGTATGGTTTACTGCAAAACGGTTATGGGGCAGCCTAGCAGGGGAATATTCTGCGTTAGTAGTAGTGAGTTGTGCATGGATGTTTACTAACAGCCATTTCCTCACCTTAGATATGGGCGTGTCTTTTTTTCTAGCGCTCTCACTATGCTGTTTTTTACTCGCTCAAGATGCAAAAGAATCTCATCAACAAGCATGGTGGATGCGTGCTTGTTGGGCTGCGATGGCAGGTGCTACTTTATCTAAAGGTTTAATCGGCTTACTCATTCCCGGTGCGAGTTTGTTTTTTTATAGCGTCATCAATCGAGACATCAAACCATGGTTGCGTATGCAATGGATAAGTGGCTTAAGTATCTTTTTATTACTTGCTGCACCGTGGTTTTATCTGGTCTCTGTTCGCAATCCTACGTTTGCGCATTTCTTTTTTATACATGAGCATGTTGAACGGTTTCTCACCACGACACATCAACATGAAGGCCCACTCTGGTTTTTCATTCCAGATTTATTAATTGGTTTACTGCCTTGGACTTCATTGCTATTCGTGATGTTAATCGCTGGATGGCGAAAAACGGATTTGGATGGTGATAAAAAATCAGTATTCAATCCCAAAAGATTTTTAATCGTCTGGTGCGGATTTATTTTTGTATTTTTTAGTATCTCAGGTTCTAAACTACCTTCTTATATTTTGCCTATCTTCCCTGCATTGGGATTATTGGTCGCGCCTTTACTCGCTAGCTATTCAGCGCAAGCACTAAAAAAACATCTCGCAGTGCCGGTCTTGTTTGGTTTGCTGCTAAGTCTAATTTATCCATTGCGACATTTGTTTCATGTAGGTGATTTATCGTCCGAAATTGTATGGCAACTTGCAGTATGTCTTAGTCTTGCAGGACTGATTTTGCTCATGGGTGCAGGCTATGCTTGGCGCGCCATAAATCATAGTCAATTGTTGAATGCGGTCAGAGGGCTGGCAATGGCGAGTATCATTGCGTTTTCGGTCGCAACCTTGGGTTATGACGGCTTTGGTCAGATCAAGGGCAGTAAGGCTATCGTGGAGAAAATCGCTGCAGAGATCAAACCTGAGACACAGGTTTTTTCTGTTGGTGTTTATGATCACACTTTCCCTTATTACTTGCGTCGAACAGTATGGTTAGTGGATGTAGCTGGCGAATTTGAATTTGGTAAAAATGCAGAACCTGAGCGATGGATACCGAATAAAAATGGTTTCATCGAACGTTGGCAAGCGGCACCTAGTGCAGTGGCGATGATGGATGCCGGTAGTTATAACGAGATGACTGAAAAAAAATTACCTATGAAAATGCTTTATCAAGATAGTCGACGCATAGTGGTGGTAAAGCCATGAAGCTCGCAGAATTTGGATTGGTATTGTTTGGCGTGCTGTTAAACGCGATGGCACAACTTTTTCTCAAGGCAGGTGTGCGTCAGTTTGGACACTTTGAATTTACCGCAGCACAGGCTTTGCCTGTAGCGACACAGTTAGCGACTAACCCCGGAATTTTAGCGGGCCTCTCATGTTATGTCGTGAGTGTGGTGGTGTGGATCATGGCGTTGTCACGTGTGGAAGTGAGTATTGCTTATCCTATGCTCTCGATAGGTTATATCGTGAATGCTTTACTCGCATGGTGGTTATTTGGTGAAGCAGTGGGTGTACAACGTTTAGTTGGTATCGGGGTCATTATTGTTGGTGTGATCATCATTGCTCGTTCTTAATCAAGCTGAGTAAAAACTTATGGAATTCCTTCCTTTTACGCGCCCCTCTGTTGATGAAAGTACGATTGCTGCAGTGGGTGCGGTATTGCGCTCGGGTTGGTTGACGACAGGGCCTAAATGTAAAGAGTTGGAAGCAGCCTTATCAGCGCGTGCAGGTGGTCGTCCAGTAAGGTTAGTCAATTCAGCTACTGCAGCTCTCGAGTTTGCATTACGGATTGCTGGTGTAGGTCAAGGTGATGAAGTGATCACGACTTCGCTTTCATGGGTTGCAACAGCAAATGTGATTCTTGCTGTGGGTGCGACACCGGTATTTGTTGATATTGATCCCATCACGCGTTTAATTGATCTCGAATTAATCGAGTCCGCAATCACACCTAAAACACGTGCGATTATTCCTGTTGATTTAGCGGGTTTGCCAGTCGATAGAGATAGGCTCTATGAAATTGCATGGTCACATGGTTTGCGGGTGATTGAAGATGCGGCGCAATCGCAAGGTGCTAATTGGCATGGAGTAGAAATCGGCGCGGCAGGTGATTTAGTGGCGATGAGTTTTCATCCAAATAAAAATATGACCACAGGTGAGGGTGGTTGTTTGGTGATGCATGATGAAGCGGAAGCACAATTATTTGAAAAGCTACGCTTACAAGGTGTGACACGTGATGCTGACGGTACCTATGATTGTGATTTGTTAGGTGGTAAAGCCAATCTCACCGACATTGGTGCGGCGATAGGTTTAGGTCAGTTACATCATCTCGATGCGAATAATCAGCGTCGCGCTGAATTAGCTGGTATGTATTTTCAGCGACTTGCGCTGACTGATTTTATTTTGCCACCGGCTGATTTCGAGCAAAGTAACTGGCATATGTTTCAAGTGCTGTTGCCGCAAGAGCTAGCAGCACAACGGCCCACATTAATACGCTTATTAAAAGAAGCGGGGTTAGGTTCAGGCGTGCACTATCCTGCTATTCATACTACCTCACTGTATCGCCAATTAGGTTGGCGAGCCGGTGATTTGCCCCACACAGAGTCCGTCGCTGCTCGTATTCTTACCTTACCTTTATTCCCGCAAATGCAAGACACCGATGTTGATCGTGTGTGTGATGCTTTGCTAGTCGCTCTTAAACAACTGCGCTCATGAACGTTCCTATTCTTTCCGTTGTCATACCGGTCTATAACGAAGAGGCCAGTCTACCTATGCTGTTTGCACGCTTGTATCCAGCGTTAGATGCATTAGGTAAAACCTACGAAATTATTTTTGTGAATGATGGTAGCCGTGATCGTTCTGCAGCCATGTTGACCCAACAGCATAAGTTGCGCACCGATGTCACACGTGTGATTCTCTTTAATGGCAATTTTGGTCAACACCGCGCCATTCTTGCTGGCTTTGCGCATGCACGTGGTTCGCAAATCGTCACACTGGATGCGGACTTACAAAACCCACCAGAAGATATTGGTCTCTTACTCGCCGAAATGGATAAGGGACATGATTATGTCGGCTCTATACGTCGTCAACGCAATGATAGTTGGTGGCGTCATGTAGCTAGCCGCATGATGAATAAAATGCGGGAACGGATTACCCGCATAAAAATGACAGATCAAGGTTGCATGATGCGTGCTTACAGCCGCAGTGTGATTGATATGGTGAATCAATGTAGTGAGATGAACACCTTTATTCCTGCCTTGGCTTACACCTTCTCTCACAATCCTACCGAAGTGATAGTTGGACATGAAGAGCGACATGCCGGTGAATCTAAATATTCTCTCTACAGCCTAATACGTTTAAATTTTGATTTGATGACAGGCTTTTCTGTGGTGCCTCTGCAGTTGTTTTCCATGGTGGGTATGTTGATCTCCGGCGGCTCTGCATTACTAGTTGCTTATTTATTCTTTCGTCGATTAGTCATAGGACCTGAAGAAGGTGGTTTGTTCACCTTGTTTGCAATTGCCTTCTTTTTAATTGGTATCGCATTATTTGGTGTGGGTTTATTAGGCGAATACATAGGACGTATTTATATGGAAGTTAGACAGCGTCCGCGCTATCAGATCGCCACCATACTTGACACCACTTCTGAAAAAAATCAGGCAAGCTAATGCGCACTGCTGTCGTTTTCGCTTATCACAATGTAGGAGTGCGCTGCCTCAAGGTGCTGCTATCACAGGGCGTGCACGTATCACTTGTTGTGACCCATGAAGATGACCCAAATGAAAAGATTTGGTTTTCATCGGTAAAAGCAGTGTGTAGTGAAGTTGGTGTGCCATGCATTACACCGACAGATCCGAATGTGGCAGAGATTGAGCAGCAGATTAAAAACCTAGCGCCTGATTTTATCTTTAGCTTTTACTATAGGCACATGTTGAAAGCACCGATTCTTTCTTCTGCGGTGCGTGGTGCTTACAATATGCATGGATCGCTCTTGCCTAAATATAGAGGTAGAGTGCCAGTGAACTGGGCTATCATCCACGGCGAAACAGAAACCGGCGCGACTTTGCATGTAATGAATTTACTGCCAGATAATGGCCCCATCGCTGCACAACAAGCTGTACCAATTTTGTTAGATGACACAGCAGCAGATGTATTTCAAAAAGTCACAGTTGCAGCAGAGATGTGTTTGTCTCAAGTCTTGCCCGACTTATTAGCAGGTAGGGCGCAATTAACAGCACAGGATTTAACGCTTGGTGCTTACTTCGGGCGACGCACTGCTGAAGATGGCCGCATAGACTGGCAGCAGTCTGCTTTGCAAATTCACAATCTGACACGCGCAGTGACGCGACCCTTTCCAGGTGCGTTTGCAGAGACTGAGGCAGGGAAGTTGGTACTATGGCGCACTCGTGTCCTTGATCAGTTGGATCATGTTGAGCAACGTGGTAAGTTGGTCTATCAAGATGGCGAGCACAAACTCTATCCTTTGGGAGGCGGTTGCTTGCAAGTGATAGAAGCTGAATTGAATAATGCTGCATTAGATATAGGTGCTTTGCCACACAGCGAATTACGGGTGGCAGCGGCTAAAGAATAGCGTGACAAGTTTCGTTTTTTTATTAATCCGTAGTTGATCAGAGATATTAGCGATGAAAAAAGTATTGATCTTAGGTGTGAATGGTTTTATTGGACATCATCTGACGCGCCATATTTTGCGTGATACAGATTGGGAAGTGTTTGGCATGGACATGTACTCCGACAAAGTGCAAGAGTTCTGTTCTGATCCCCGGTTTCATTTTTTTGAAGGCGACATCACCATTAATCAAGAATGGATTGAATATCACGTTAAAAAATGTGATGTGGTCTTGCCACTGGTGGCGATTGCGACTCCTGCGACATATGTCTTAGAACCACTACGCGTTTTTGAGCTGGATTTTGAAGCGAATCTACCTATTATTAAATGGTGCGTGAAATACAAAAAACGTGTTGTCTTCCCATCTACCTCCGAAGTCTATGGCATGAGCGAAGATGCAGAATTTGATCCTGAGCATTCGAATCTAGTCTATGGCCCCATACACAAACCACGCTGGATTTATGCCTGCTCTAAACAGCTGCTAGATCGTGTGATTGCAGCTTATGGTCAGCAAGAAGGTTTGGCTTACACCTTATTTAGACCGTTTAATTGGATAGGTCCTGGCTTAGATAGCATTCACACCTTCAAAGAAGGTTCTAGTCGAGTCATCACTCAATTTTTAGGTCACATCGTGCGCGGTGAAACGATTAAGCTAGTCGATGGTGGTAATCAGAAACGTACCTTCACTTATGTGGATGATGGTATCTCCGCTTTAGTGAAAATTATCGCCAATGAAGGCGGCAAAGCAGATGGTCAAATTTATAACATTGGCAATCCGGGGAATAATTATTCAGTTAAAGAGTTAGCTAACATGATGTTGGACATGGCTAAACATTATCCTGAATATGCGGAAGGTCTGGCGAAAGTCAATGTGGTGGAAACCACCTCAGCGGAGTATTACGGCAAGGGCTATCAAGATGTACAGAATCGTGTACCTAAGATTGATAATACAAAAACTGATTTGAGCTGGAAGCCTGAAACAGAAATGAAGGATGCACTCAGCCACATCTTTGAGTATTACCGTAGCCACGTCGCGCAGGCGCGCGAGTTGATGAACTGAGTTCACTTAACGCTAAAAAATAAAGCTCTCTCAGGCG
>JAXISQ010000109.1:0-6090 GCA_034680505.1 Noviherbaspirillum sp. | reverse complement strand
CTCCATCACGCCAACTCTGTCAGCAAAATGCCTGACTAGATTTAAATCATGCGTAATCATCAACACAGCCATATTGTCTTCGCGCTGCAATTGATTCAAGAGCTCAAGTATCTGTACTTGTATCGTGACGTCGAGTGCTGTTGTAGGTTCATCTGCTATCAGCAACTTAGGTTTACAAGCCAGTGCCATGGCAATCATGGCGCGCTGACGCTGCCCTCCTGATAGTTCATGTGGATAAGAAAGTGCACGACGTGCAGGTTCAGGTATGCCTGTTTTTTCTAATAAAGCGACCGCACGCTGCGCTGCTTGTGGGGCTGATAAGCCTTCATGCAGCATTAAGACTTCAGCGATTTGATTTCCTATAGTGAAGAGCGGATTTAATGCTGTCATCGGTTCTTGAAAAATCATGGCGACATCTTTGCCACGCAATCCACGTAAAGCGGATTCTGATTTTTGCAGAATATCTTCGCCATTGAATAAGATGCTGCCACTTGTTTGTGCATCAGGATTGAGGCGCAAAATAGATAAAGCGCTCACGGTTTTACCTGAGCCCGACTCACCCACTAAAGCAAATTTTTCTCCTGCTGCTATTTCAAAGCTCACATCATTGACGACAGTCGCATCGCCAAATCTGACGCTGAGATGATTTACCTGTAATAACGTCATGCTTTTCTCCTGACGTCTAAGGCATTGCGTAAAGCATCACCAATGTTTGTTAACAAAAGCAGTGTGATAGTTAAGACTAAAAATGTAGAAACAGAAATCCACCATGCATCGAGATTATTTTTACCTTGCGCGAGTAACTCACCCAAGCTAGGCGTGGAAGGTGGAACACCTAGACCCAAAAAATCTAAACTAGTTAAAGCTAAAATCGCAGCACTCATACGGAAGGGTAAAAAAGTAACAACAGGTGTCAAACTATTCGGCAACACATGACGCCAAATGATTTGCCAATTTGAACAACCTAAGGCACGCGCAGCTTGCACATAATCGAGATGACGATTACGTAAAAAATCAGCACGCACATAATCAGATAAACCCATCCAACCAAACAAGGAAAGTAAGATCAACAAGACCATGAAGCTAGGTTCAAAAATCGAAGAGAAAATAATCAGCAAATACAACTCCGGCATAGAACCCCAGATTTCCATAAAACGCTGAAAAAATAAATCTGTTCTGCCTGCAAAGTAGCCTTGCACAGCACCCGTTAGCACGCCTAATAAAACGCCAGTAATCGTGAGCGCCAATCCAAATAAAATTGAAATACGAAACCCATACAGCAAACGAGCAAACACATCACGACCACGATCATCTGTTCCTACCCAATTTTCTGTTGTCGGTGGTGATGGATTAGGTGCTTTGGCAAAATAATTTAAGGTGTCATAGCTATAGTGATTCAAAGGATAAATCGCCCAATTCCCTTTTTTATTCAATTGTTCTTTAATAAAAGGATCGAGGTAATCTGCAGGTGAATCGAAATCGCCGCCAAATGATTTTTCTGAATAGTCATGCAACACAGGGAAAACGATGTGTCCCTCATAAGATGCAATCAGTGGCTTATCGTTAGAAACCAACTCTGCAAATAGACTAATGACAAACAACACAGAAAAAATGAGCAAACTCCAATAGCCACGTCGATTTTGTTTAAAGCGATTCCACACGCGCTTCCATGGTGCTTGCGATTTCATGAGTAAACTAGGTGATTGAGATGTTGTGTTCATTTTGCTAGGCTTTCAAATTGCACACGTGGATCTACCCACACGTAACACAAGTCACCGAGCAATTTCACAACTAACCCGATTAAGGTAAAGAGATATAAAGTACCTAGTACAACAGGATAATCACGGCGCACAACGGATTCATAGGAAAGCAAACCTAAACCATCCAATGAGAACAATGTCTCTATCAATAAACTACCTGCGAAAAATGCACCGATAAAAGCGGCAGGAAATCCTGTTACTAGTGGCACTAAGGCATTGCGAAACACATGTTTGTATAAAACCACTTTATCTGACAAGCCTTTAGCGCGTGCTGTTAGTACATATTGTTTACGTATCTCTTCAAGAAATGTATTTTTAGTGAGCATGGTCATGACTGCAAAAGAACCTGCTACCGATGCTGTGACTGGCAAAGTAATGTGCCAGAGATAATCAGTGACTTTATGCAGCGTTGAAAAACTTTCCCAATCATCAGAAGTCAAACTACGCAATGGAAACCACTGCACAAAACTACTGCCTGCAAAAGTCACTAATAAAAACACTCCTAATACAAATCCAGGAATCGAATAACCTATCAAGACCAACATGCTAGTGATATTGTCGAAGCGACTACCTTCACGTACTGCTTTTGCAATTCCTAAGGGAATAGAAATAAGATAAGTCAAAAAGAAAGTCCACAACCCTAAGGTGATCGATACAGGCAATTTAGATTTGACTAGCTGCCAGACATCTTCATGATGATAAAAACTTTGCCCTAAATCGAAGCGCGCAAAACCTTTTAGCATGAGCCAAAATCGTTCGACCGGTGGTTTATCAAAACCATACAAGGCTTTAATTTCTTCTACACGCTCTGCATCCACACCCTGACGTCCGCGATATTCAGCACCACCGCCACCACTAGAAGATTCACCCGCACCAGTCTGGCCTTTTTTTAATTCAATCAGCATTTGTTCAACCGGACCACCCGGCACAAATTGAATGACAGCGAAGGTGATACTGATGACACCTAGCAAAGTAGGAATCATCAGTAATATGCGTTTAAAGATATAAGGCCAGAGATGCATTTTCTTCTCTCATCAATTTTTAGTCAGCAATAGCAAACTATCATTTATTTCTTGGTGTTTTTTCCCACCAATTGGAAATCATATAAGGATCAGCTTGATAGTATTTCGGTGACACATCAGGAATACCAAAACGATTTCTATACGCTACTCTGTGTGTGGCTGAATACCAGTGTGGAACGACTATATATTTATGCAACAGCACTCTATCTAAAGCACGCGAAGCTGCGACTAATTCTGCACGTGAATCTGCTGACACCATCGCAGTCACTAATTTATCGACTGCGGGATCTTTTAAGCCCCATGAATTACTTGATCCATTGGTATCCGCTGCTTTCGATCCAAAGATATCAAACATCTCACTACCTGGACTGACTACATCGGAGAGTCGTATGCTAGTCATATCAAAATCAAATTCTTCCATACGTTTCTGCACCAGTGCAAAATCTGCAGTACGTTGTTTGACTTGTATGCCTAACTTTTCGAGATTGCGGGCATAGACAGAAATAATGCGCGCTAATGAAGGATTGTCATCCAAGATCTCTAATTTAAAAATCTCGCCCTGCGCATTACGTAAAGCGCCATTTTGATATTCCCAACCTGCTTGCTTTAACAATTCACGCGCTTGTAAAAGATTCGCGCGTAATGAAGAAGTGCCATCTGTACGCGGTGGTAATGGTGCTTCACCAAATACGGCAGGATCTAACTGATTGCGCATAGGCTCTAACAATTTCAATTCAGCCTCATTCGGCAAGCCATGTGCGCCGAGTTCTGAATTACTAAAAAAGGAATCGATGCGTTTATATTGTGAATAAAACAGCTGACGATTCATCCACTCATAATCTAATGCTAAAACTAAGGCATGCCGTACTCGTACATCTTTAAATTGAGGACGCCGCATATTCATCACAAAGCCTTGCATGCCTGCTCCGTTAGCATGTTTAAGCGTTGCTTTAATTAGCTCACCACTCTCGAATTTTTTTCCTTTGTAAGAACGTGCCCAATTTTTTGCTTTGAATTCAATCACAGCATCAAACTCACCTGCCATGAACGCTTCAAGACGTGCTACATCATCTTTGTAGTAGCGATAGGCAATGCGATCAAAATTAAAACTACCTTTACGTACAGGTAAATCTTTTGCCCAGTAATCTGGATTTCGTTTAAAACTAATCATGCGACCGATTTCATAACGCTCAATCAAATAAGGACCAGTGGCTATCGGTGCTGTGAGTTGAATTTTGTCAAAGGCTGTACCTGCTGCCCATTTACGTGAAAACACGGGCATGCCACCTACGATTAAAGGTAATTCACGATTTTTATTTTTAAAATCAAAACGTACGGTGCGAGCATCTAAGACGACGCATTGTTTAACGTCGGTAAAAATCATCTTGAACTGTGGCGCGCCTTTGGTGATCAAGGATGTGAATGAATGTTTGACATCCTCAGCTGTGACGGGATCACCGTTATTAAATTTTGCATTGGCATGCAATGTAAAAGTCATGGATAAACGATCTGCAGCAAGTTGCATGTCCTCTGCAAGCAAGCCATACATGGTGGCTACTTCATCCGCTGAATTAATCGCCAGTGTTTCAAACATCAGATTACTCAAGCCAGCAGCAGTCACGCCTTTGAGTGAAAAAGGATTGAATTTATCAAAGCTAGTGCGTGAATCTGGATTAGCCAGATATAAATCGCCACCCTTGGGTGCATTGGGATTCAAATACTCAAAATGCGTAAAGCCGGCCTGATATTTAGGCACGTCATATAAAGAAAAAGCATGCGCTGCCCAAGTGGCATGACTAGTTAGGGCAGATAACAGCAAGAGAATTCGAATTAAGTGGGTCATCATCTATTCAAAGAACGCAAAGGTAAAACGCATGAAAGCTATGTAAAAGGTAGCAATAGGATAGCGTTTTTCTGCTCTCGTGGCGGACTTAGCTGCCATGCCATGCTAAATCACTATCAGATTTCGCTTGTGCTAGGTTTTCAAACGGGCGCATAGCCCCTACAATTGCGCGTTTAGACGGTGCAGCCCGCACTGACCAACCGGAGTTTCGCATGGCATTTTTACAAGGCAAAAAAAT
This sequence comes from Noviherbaspirillum sp., assembly GCA_034680505.1. Lineage (GTDB taxonomy): Bacteria > Pseudomonadota > Gammaproteobacteria > Burkholderiales > Burkholderiaceae_D > Pernthalerella. The sequence continues at coordinate 1,227 of JAXISQ010000109.1, read as the reverse complement.
TCTCATCACGGGTGTGTTGTCGAATCGCTCGATCGCGTATGGCATTGCACAGGCTTGTAGGCGCGAAGGTGCTGAATTAGCTTTCACTTATGTAGGCGAGCGCTTCAAGGACAGAATTACAGAATACGCAAAGGAATTTGATAGCTCTTTGGTATTCGAATGCGATGTCGGTAGTGATGAACAAATTGCTGCTTTGTTTGCTGATCTCGGTAAATCTTGGAGTCAGCTTGATGGCTTAGTGCATGCAATTGGTTTTGCGCCACGTGAAGCGATTGCTGGTGATTTTTTAGATGGTCTGTCACGTGAAGGCTTTCGGGTAGCACATGATATTTCTGCGTATAGCTTTCCTGCTCTGGCAAAAGCGGCCTTACCAATGCTCTCACCGAATGCTGCATTGCTAACGCTCTCTTATTTAGGTGCCTTGCGTGCGCTCCCTAACTACAACACTATGGGATTAGCCAAAGCCTCACTCGAAGCGAGCGTGCGCTATCTGGCTGAATCACTGGGTAAGCGTGGCATCCGTGTGAATGGCATTTCTGCAGGTCCGATTAAGACACTAGCTGCAGCTGGTATTAAAGATTTCGGCAAGATATTAAATTTCGTAAAAGAAAACGCGCCTTTACGTAGAAATGTAACCTTAGAACATGTGGGCAATGCCTCTGCCTTCTTATTGTCTGATCTTGCTGGTGGCATTACTGGTGAAATCACTTATGTTGATGGCGGATTCTCACAAGTTGTGGCTGGCATGGGTGATGAAGAAGCCTAATTGAATGGGATGGTTAAGGTGCTGAGTGCGGACTTGCTCAAGTTTCTTCTACGCTCAGCAGTCTTTTCCTGTACAATCCGCCCCGCGGTGCGATTATTGGCGCCGCACAAGTTGCATCGCAGACCCTAAGCATCAACCTGAAGCCATCCCGCCCCCAGTGCCGTAGTCAAGAGCACTACCCCGGCGCAAAGCTTTTGTGCCGAAACCTTTTCATTAAGTTTTCGTCTGTTTCGTTGGTTAGCGTTGCTTTTTTACGCTGTCGCGCGGCATTTTTATGCCTGGCGCGGTGTTCATTTATCGCGAAAGAAAACCATGAGTTTCGAATCACTAGGCCTACATCCATCTATTATTAAGGCACTGACTGAAGCTGGCTATACCAAGCCGACTCCAGTGCAGGAACAGGCTATACCGGCGGCGATTGCAGGTCGGGATCTGCTCGTTTCATCCCAGACTGGATCAGG
>JAXISQ010000108.1:0-6144 GCA_034680505.1 Noviherbaspirillum sp. | reverse complement strand
GTTGCACAGCATGCATTGCTAGCTTGAAAGAAATCGCCCATTTTGTCAATCTTAATTTACAAATAAAAAGTAAACTTTGATTGACAGTTTGATGACTGCATTCTAAAGTGCAATCATGAATAATTTGTCGCCATTATTTTTGCAGCTGCCTGCTCTATGAAGCCACTGCTGCATTACTCGAAAAAACTAGCTGCTAAGTTAGGCACTGAGTGGATGCCTTTTGCTGACGTAGCAACGGTGGATTTACCGCTGCCTCGATTATTGCGCTTGTCTTTGTTTCAGCTATCGATAGGCTTGGCGACCGCATTATTGGTTGGGACGCTGAACCGCGTCATGATTGTTGAGCTAGGCGTGCCCGCTTGGTGGGTGGCTTTGTCGGTGGCTTTACCCTTGGTATTTGCGCCGATGCGCGCCTTGATTGGGTTTCGCTCTGACACCCATCGCTCGCCGCTTGGTTTGCGCCGCCTACCTTATATGTGGATGGGTAGTCTGCTGTTATTTGGTGGTTTGGCGATTATGCCGTTTGCTTTGTTAGCCCTTGCTGAACCTCAGCCAGGCATGTTGTGGGTGGGACGTATCGGTGCTGGACTGGCCTTTTTATTGGTCGGTGCAGGCATGCAAATTACGCAAACCGCTGGCCTAGCTCTGGCAACGGATTTAGCTACCCCAGAGACCAGACCGCGCGTAGTGGCGCTGATGTACACCATGTTGTTATTAGGTTTGGTCGGTAGTGGTGCCGTGTTTGGTTGGCTACTGGCAGATTTCAGTCCGTTACACCTGATTCAAGTAGTTCAAGGATCTGCCGTAATGGTGATCTGGATGAATTTGGCGGCACTCTGGAAGCAAGAGGGTCGCAACCCAGAACGTGCAAAAGCGCGTTTTGAGAAGGAAAAAAACAATTTTGCTGCAAGTTGGCGCGCATTTTCAGAGCGGCCAGGCGTAAAACGATTTTTGTGGACAGTGGGTGCAGGCACCTGTGCTTTCAATATGCAGGACATTATTTTGGAGCCCTATGGCGGCCAAATTCTGCATTTGGATGTAGGTGCTACCAGTGCACTCACTGCATTAACCGCAGCGGGTGCTTTAGTCGCATTTGCCATCGCAGCTAAGTTGCTCACTCGTGGCGTTGATGCTTGTCGGGTTGCTGCAGCTGGTGCTCTGGTTGGCTTACCTGCCTTTGCCTTGGTGATTTTTTCAGCACCCTTGGATGCGCCCAACATGTTTCGCGCCGGTGCTGTCTTGATTGGTCTAGGTGGCGGTCTGTTTTCAGTCGGCACGCTGACAATGGCGATGGCCTTGCAGCAAGGTGAAGATGCAGGCATGGCCTTAGGTGCTTGGGGTGCTGTACAAGCAACGGCAGCCGGACTATCAATTGCTGCGGGTGGACTGATTAAAGATGGCGTTAGCGCTCTCGCTACTTCAGGCTGGATGGGAGAGAGCCTGATGTCGCCAGTCACTGGTTATAGCTTTGTGTACCACATAGAGATGTATGTTTTGTTCTTTGTTCTCATCGCCATCGGGCCTTTGGTCAGACGGCGCAATACGCCAATAAACACAACTAGATTCGGGTTAGCTGAATTTCCCAGTTAATTCATTTGTGAAGAAGGAGACGCATCATGGAAACAGGCGCCATCACGCAATACATAGACGTAGCTCAGCTCGTGCTTTACGCATTCTGGGCATTTTTCGCAGGCTTGATTTATTACCTGCTGCGCGAGAATCATCGCGAAGGCTATCCCATGGATTCAGGCCGACATCCGCCAGTGCAAATCGAAGGCTGGCCTCCAGTGCCTAGCCCTAAGGTTTTCAAATTGGCGAATGGTCATGAAATGCTGTCACCACCGCCACCAGGACCACCAGAGTTTTTGCAAGCCGAACCTAGTCATCGCTTGCTCGGTGCTCCACTAGAACCTACCGGCAATCCTTTATTGGCTGGCGTAGGACCAGGTTCATGGGCGAATCGTGCTGATATTCCTGATACCACCTTCCATGGTGATCCCAAGATTGTTCCGCTACGCGCTGATCCAGAATTTGGCGTGGCGTCGCAAGATCGCGATCCACGTGGCCTTCCAGTATTAGGCGCCGATGGTGAAGTTGCTGGCACGGTGGGTGAGTTATGGGTAGATCGTTCAGAAATGTTATTCCGCTACATAGAAGTCAAATTAGCTGACTCTGGCAAAGCAGTTCTGCTACCAATTAATTTTGCACGCATCACCAAAGACAGCGTCAAAGTTCAAGCGATTTACGCTGATCAATTTGCTGATGTACCAGGTGTGCGCACTGCAGATCAAATCACGATGTTAGAAGAAGAAAAAATCATGGCTTACTACGGCGCAGGATTGTTATATGCCGATCCATTCCGTCAGGAGCCATTAGCATGAAGCCCAGCCACGAACATGAGTTTGAAGCGGCGCCAGGATTGCCTGCGCCTCTGCCAGCAAGTGAACGTATCTTATGGCAGGGTAGCCCAGACTGGCGTTTGTTAGGGAATGAAGCTTTTCATTTAAAAACATTATCGATTTACTTTGCTTTGATGGTGATGCTGCAAGCAGTATTGTCATGGGATGCATCACTAGGACTATCAAAAAATGTGGTGGCGCTCATGACTAGCACACTACTCGCTAGTGTTGCATTGGGTTTACTTGCGCTGACTGCTTGGTTATCTGCAAGTACTACGCTGTACACGATCACAGATAAACGTATCGTGATGCGTATAGGTATCGTACTGACCCTGACTTTTAATCTGCCTTTCTCACGCATACAAGCTGCTCAAATTAAGAGCAGTAAAGATGGCAAAGGAAATATCGCTCTCGACTTACAAGGTCCTGATCGCATCGCTTATTTGCATCTGTGGCCACATGCGAGACCATGGCATTTGAAACAACCACAGCCCGTGCTGCGTGCTTTACCTGAAGTGGCGAATGTAGGCAGCCTGCTACAAGCTAGTTGGGAAAAAGGTCGTCATACGATAGACAATAGCAGTCTTAGTTCGCACTCTGGTTCAAACTCCTTGCGTGCCGAGCGCAAGTCAATTGCAATCTCATCAACGGCTATGGCGCAATGAATTCCTCTCCATCACAACCCGTTCTCACTGAACCTTCAAGGCATGGATTTAATCCTGCTTTAGCACTCACAGCGTTTATCTTAGTTTGTGTAATCAGTGTGGCTTGGGTCAGATTTTCTGGAGTAGGTATTCATGTGCAAGATGAAGCACCCGTAGCCTTACGTGCACTACGTTTTGAAGATAGCGTTGATGGTTCGATTGCTGTAATCGACGCTAAGAACGGCGAACAAATTGTAAGCATCAAAGGTGAGCAAGGTTTTATGCGCGGTGTACTTCGTGCATTAGCACGTGAACGTAAAAAACGTGGGCTAGGTGCTGAACAAGCATTCGAACTCATTGCTCGACAAGATGGACGTCTTACCTTGCATGATCCAGCAACAGGTGTACGTATTGATTTGGAATCCTTTGGTCCTAACAATGCTAGCGTCTTTGCGCGTCTTTTGACGACATCTGCATCCACCAAAGGAAGTTAAATCATGACCAAGCCGAGCGCCATTGTGATCGGCTCCGGATTTGGTGGCCTCGCAGCCGCCATACGCCTTTCGTGCAAAGGCTATCACGTTCAAGTATTAGAAAAGCTTGCAGCACCAGGCGGTCGCGCTAGTGTGCATAAACAAGACGGCTTCACTTTCGATGCCGGCCCCACCATTATTACTGCTCCCTATTTATTAGAAGAATTGTGGACTCTGTGTGGTCGAGAATTTAGTCATGACATCACGCTCAAAGAGATGGAGCCTTTTTATCGCATACGCTTTGATGATGGCACTTGGTTTGATTACAGTGGCAATGACAAAACCATGCGCGCAGAGATTGCACGTTTTTCTGCCGATGATTTAGCGGGATATGACCGCTTCATGGTGGAAGCCAACATGGCGCATAAATTAGGCTTTGAAGACTTAGGTGGTGTGACCTTTGACACGATTTGGGATTTACTTGCTGCCGTACCTAACATGGTGCGCATGCGTGCTTGGCGCAGTATTTATGCTTTAGTTGCCAAGCATATTAAAAATCCTAAGCTGCGTATGGTGTTTAGTTTTCATCCCTTACTCATAGGCGGGAATCCTTTTTCAGTGACTTCTGTCTACAGTTTAATTAACACGCTAGAACGTCGCTTCGGTGTGCATTGGGCTATGGGTGGAACAGGCGCGCTAATTAAAGGCTTAGTGAATTTATTAGAAGAGCGTGGTGCGCATGTGCGTTGCAATGCACCTGTTACACGCATCTTGATAGAAAACGGCCGTGCAGTTGGCGTGGAATTACAAAACGGTGAAACACTGCGATCAGATATCGTCGTCTCCAATGCAGACACTGCATGGACTTATAAAAATCTAGTAGACAAAAAATATAGACAACATTGGACTGATAGAAAAATCGCTAACGGCAAATATTCTATGAGTTTATTTGTTTGGTACTTCGGCACCAAAAAACAATATCACGATGTACCGCATCATATGATTATGTTAGGTCCACGTTATCGTGAACTATTAACTGATATTTTTAAACGCCATAAGTTGGCTGATGATTTTAGTTTGTATTTACATAGACCTAGCGCGAGCGATCCCTCAGTTGCGCCAGCAGGTTGTGATGCATTTTATGTATTAGCACCGGTTCCTCATTTAGGTAGCGGTACTGATTGGAGTAAGCAAGCTGAACCCTTCCGTCAATCTATACAAAATTTATTAGAAAAAACGGTGATGCCAGGATTAGGTGCGGAAGTGATTTCACAAAAGCTCATGACACCGCAAGACTTTCATGACAATCTCTGGTCTTACAAAGGTGCTGCTTTCGGACTAGAGCCTTTGTTATTACAAAGTGCTTGGTTCCGTCCTCATAATCGTAGTGAAGATGTGCCCGGTTTATATATGGTGGGTGCAGGCACACATCCAGGTGCAGGCGTGCCTGGTGTATTAATGTCTGCCAAGGCACTTGAGAAAGTGATTCCTGATGTCACACACTATTCCTGAACAAATGCCATTAGATATGGCTGCCTGCGAAGAGTTAATGCGCGGCGGCTCTAAATCTTTTTTTGCTGCGAGTAGCTTACTGCCGCAACGCATACGCACTGCTGCGATCGCTTTGTATGCATTTTGTCGAGTAGCAGATGATGCGATTGATTTGCATCCCGATGATCCACATGCGATGCAACATCTATTGCAACGATTAGATAATGTATATGCAGGTCGCCCTGGCAACATCATTGAAGATCGTGCCTTATCGATGGTGGTGCGCACGCATAAATTACCACGTGAGTTACCTGCTGCTTTATTAGAAGGTTTTGCTTGGGATGCTGCTGGTCGTTGTTATGAAACCATGGATGAATTGCATGACTACTGTGCGCGTGTAGCAGGTAGTGTGGGTGCAATGATGGCTTTAATCATGGGTGTAAAAAACAAACAAGTGTTAGCGCGCGCCTGTGAATTAGGTAATGCCATGCAGCTCACGAATATTGCACGCGATGTCGGTGAAGATGCACGTAATGGCAGGCTTTATTTACCTCGTAGTTGGATGCGTGAAGCTGGCATTGATCCACAAGCTTGGTTAGCTAATCCTGTATTCACACCTCAACTTGCTAGTGTGATTGGTCGAGTGTTATTAGAAGCTGATCGACTGTATAAGCAAGCCAGTACCGGTGTTGCTGCATTACCGCGTGACTGTCGTAGTGCAATCTTAGCTGCTGCTATGATTTATAGCGAGATAGGTCAAGTGGTTGCAAAGAATTGTATGAACTCTATCGATGACCGTGCTGTCGTGAGCAAAGCGCGCAAACTGACTTTACTTTGTTTAGCTAAAACGCGGGCGCAATTACCCAGTCGCTGTGATATACAAACACCACCTCTCCATGCCATCACATTTTTAATTCATGCATGTGAGAACAACGCACAGCAAGTTATTAATATCTCCACACCGATAGAACGTAATTTTGATGAGCGCGTGGAATGGATGATAGATTTATTTGAACGTTTATCTGTTCCGCGCAAAAGAATTTAACGCATTCATCAATTTATTTTTTATCCAAAGCGTGGCATGCGCCACTTCAACATCCATTGCACAACAGGTGAAGTTAAGCGTGGCACATTCAG
>JAXISQ010000107.1:0-6148 GCA_034680505.1 Noviherbaspirillum sp. | reverse complement strand
GACTGAGTTATCACTCGATGTCACGTCAACTGGTGTACAAGTACATGGTGGTATGGGTTTCATAGAAGAGACAGGTGCAGCACAGTATTATCGTGATGCTCGTATTTTGACTATTTACGAAGGCACGACGGCAATTCAAGCTAATGATTTAGTCGGTCGCAAAACGGTGAGAGATGGTGGTGCATTTGCACTCTCCTTGATTGCTCAAGTCAGACAAACAGAAAAAGAATGTGCGCAATCTGGTCACGATGATTTAATTAAAATCAGTCAAAAACTTGCTGCTGCAAGTACAGCATTAGAAGCTGTTATTCAATTTATAGCGGCAAATATGAAGTCAGATATCAAAGGTGTGTTTGCAGGCAGTGTGCCTTATCTGAAATTAGCTGGTATTGTTTTTGGTGGTTGGCAAATGGCACGAGCTGCTGCCATCGCACAAACTAAGTTGCAAGCAAAAGCGGGCGATGCAGATTTTTATCAAGCAAAAATTACGACAGCACGATTCTTTGCAGATTATTTTTTATCGCAAGCAGATGCTTATCGTGCTGCTATTGTTGAAGGTAGTGCGAGTATCTTGGCGCTACCTGAAGAACAATTTTAATTTTCGCAGTTAACCTACGGCTGTTCAGCCGTAGGATCCACCCGTCAGAATAATGTCAAAGCCACGCGCTATTGTTATAAGCAGTAGCGTGGTGCTGGATGTGAGATTAGTCACCATCAGAACTGCAATCATCCAACTGCTATTGGATTGTTGTTCTGATTCTGGATTATGAATTGCATCCCATTTTTCATCTGGCATCAAACCTATCATGAAGGTAGCGATCGATGCGATGAGTACGGACATAATCAAAGGTGCAGTATTTAACAGTAGCAGGCGGTCTGGATACAGCAACATTAATCCTACTGTCACTGCGCACAACAGAACATGCATCCAAGCCCAAGGATCTTTGGCGCCATATAAATAAAAACGATGTAGACCAGCTCCGCCTGTGGTTAGGGCTAATGCGGCGGCAAAAGTCTTGTTTTTATGTAAATTATTCATTCTTTAATCTATCCTGTGAAATAGGCGGTAAGTATTTTCATAAAGCTAATATATGGCTTTATTTTGTTCATAGAAGGCAGCCAGTCTGCACTAAGGCCAGATTGTCTGCAAACTAGGGGCTTATCAGCTTGTCGCTAGAGCCTTTAACAAGCTATAATCTTGGTCTTTTTCGGTCACCGAATCCCCTTTTTGTCGAGAATATTATGGTCGTAATTCGTTTATCCCGTGGCGGCGCAAAGAAGCGTCCTTTTTATAACATCGTTGCAACTGACTCACGTAGTCGTCGCGATGGTCGTTTTATCGAGCGTATTGGCTTCTATAATCCAGTTGCATCTGGCAAAGAAGAGTCATTCCGTATTGCTCAAGATCGTTTAGCTCACTGGCAAGGCGTGGGTGCACAATTGTCCCCAACCGTTGCTCGTTTAGTTCACCAAGCTGGTAAGAAGGCAGCCTGATTTTGCCTCCTGCTGAGATTGCGGGAGCAGTTCCCGATGATCTGGTGTTGGTGGCATATGTATCAGGAGCCTACGGCTTAAAAGGTTGGGTCAGACTCAAGACTTATTCAAATGAAGCTAGCGCGCTGTTGTATGCGAAATGCTGGTGGTTAGATAAGCCTGAGTTACATGATGTAGATGTCTTAGCAGTGCGCACTCAGGGTGAAGATGTGGTGGCTCAGATTATGGGCATTGCCGATCGTGAAGCTGCTGAGAATTGTCGTGGTACGACAGTGCAAATTAGGCGAGCGCATTTTCCGCCTTTGGATGCAAATGAGTTTTACTGGGTTGATTTAATTGGCCACGCTGTCGTTAATCTGCGTGGTGAGATCTTAGGCAATGTAATCGGTTTAATGGATAACGGTGCGCATCCCATCTTGCGGGTGGTCGAAAGCACTGAAACTGATGCAAAAAAAACCGAAGAAATACTCATACCTTTTGTTGATCGATTTGTGACTACAGTCGATCAAACTGAAAAAAAGATTACTGTAGATTGGGAGCGTGATTACTAGCTCCAGTCTGGTGGGGAGCAAAGAGCATGCAGTTTGACGTGATTACGCTCTTTCCTGAAATGTTTACTGCATTAACGCAGTCGGGCATTACGCGACGCGCATTCGAGCAAGCTAAGTGTGAATTATCGATGTGGAATCCGCGAGATTTTACGAACGATAAGCATAAAACAGTAGATGACAGGCCGTATGGTGGTGGTCCAGGAATGGTGATGATGTCTGCACCACTCGAAGCAGCGATAAATGCTGCGAAGGCGAAACTAGCGGCGCGATCATGTAAATCGCATGTCATTTATCTTTCGCCACAAGGCGCGCCTTTAACGCATGCGAAAGTGATGCAGTTATCTGCCTTGCCAAGTTTGGTGTTGTTATGTGGCCGATATGAAGCAATCGATCAGCGCGTGCTAGATCGTTGTGTAGATGAAGAAATTAGTTTGGGTGATTTTGTTTTGTCAGGTGGAGAGTTACCTGCGATGGCTTTAATGGATGCCATCATCAGACAGTTACCCGGTGTATTGAATGATGCTTCCTCCGCAGTTGAGGATAGTTTTGTGAGTGGATTGTTGGATTGTCCCCATTACACAAGGCCAGAAATATATGAAGGGCAGGCTGTGCCTGCAGTGCTGTTAAGTGGCAATCACGCTGACATAGCAACATGGCGCCGTGAACTAGCGTTACAAGCAACAATGCGTAAGCGTCCAGATTTGATAGAAAAAGCAAGACAAGATGGACAATTAAGTAAAACTGACGAAGTTTGGTTAACGCAGTTAAAGCTTGATGATCATTCATAGATTTAGCTGAGTTGCAATTGGTATGTAATTTAGTAAAAGTAGTAGAAGTAAAAGTAAAAGTAGTTTTTTTAAAAGCATGCGAATTAAATGCATGTGCAAGTGAAGCAGGTATTTACCTGATTGTTTAACCCCATCCTCTACCGGGCAAAGCAGTATTACTCAGCGCCGGCATGATGGTCATTGGAGCTAAAAATGGATCTAATCCAACAACTAGAGCAAGAAGAAATCGCTCGTTTGAGTAAAAAAATTCCAGAATTTGCACCTGGCGATACCGTTATCGTGAGTGTGAATGTGGTCGAGGGAACACGTAAGCGTACACAGGCTTATGAAGGCGTTGTTATTTCTCGTCGCAATCGTGGTTTGAATTCTAATTTCATCGTTCGTAAAATTTCATCCGGTGAAGGTGTAGAGCGTACATTCCAGTTGTACTCTCCACTCATTGCATCAATTGAAGTTAAGCGTCGCGGTGATGTACGTCGTGCCAAATTGTATTATCTGCGTGATCGTTCAGGTAAGTCTGCACGTATTCGTGAAAAACTGCCTAACCGTCGCACAGTTGCAGACGCAGCGGAGTAAGCTATTCTGTTTTTGGATAGATAAAAAGGGCACTTGCAGTGCCCTTTTTTTTTGAATCATAGAAGAGTCCTATTTTGTTTGATCCACGATTAGCACAGTTAGATGAAACAGCAGATGAGCCTGCAGTTGAAAAAGCACGTCTGCATGCGCATTGGTTGCGGGAGCGTTTTGCTAATCCAGTTGCATGGCAGCCTGAATTTACAGATGAACATCAGTTGCGTGATACATCACAGCGATTAACACCAGCATCAGTACTTGTGCCTTTAGTAGCTCATTCTGATCATATGAGTTTGCTACTCACTAAAAGAACAGCACATCTGCATGATCATGCAGGACAAATAAGTTTTCCAGGTGGTAGGGAAGATCCAGAAGATCAAGATGCGATTGCTACAGCTTTGCGTGAAACAGAAGAAGAAATTGGTTTATCGCGAGCGCACATCGAAGTGATAGGAACCTTACCTCTCTATTTGACAGGTACAGGGTTTCAGGTGACGCCGGTAGTAGCGCTAGTTCATCCACCATTTGATTTACAACCGGATAGTTTTGAAGTAGCTGAAATTTTTGAAGTGCCGCTAGCTTATTTAATGCATGGTGCGAATCATGAACGTAGATCAGCTGAATTTCCTAATCGACCAGGTCGGCGTACTTTCTACGCAATGCCTTATGAGCGGCACTTTATATGGGGGGCTACTGCTGGAATGTTAAGAAATCTATATCATTTTTTGCGAGCATGAAAATATGCAACATAGTTTCATCCTCCAATCCTCTGCATTATCGTAAAATCCCTAGAACATTCTAAGGCGATCCCATGACTATTATTTCTATACTGTGCGTTTTATTTATCGAACAGTTTTGGCCGCTCAGAGCAGACAATCCTGTTTATGGTTGGATACGTTTATTTGCCCAGCGAGTAGAACTAAGTTTTAATGCGGGCCGTCTAGAACATGGCCGTCTAGGATGGCTGGTAATGGTCTCTGTACTTGTGGTACCAACCATACTCATTTATTGGGTACTTGCTTTAGTCAGTCCATTACTGCAATTTTTGTGGACCTTGGTCATTGTGTATCTCACACTAGGTTTTCGTCACTACAGCCATTATTTCACCTCAATCCAACTAGCTTTAAATAATGGCGACGCTCCAGAGGCACGTAAACTTTTATCAGAATGGTTGCGTCGTGAAGTAGAGGAAACAGATCCCGATGAAATAGCTCGACTAGCAGTAGAAAAGGCATTAATCACAACGCATAAAAATGTTTTTGGCGTATTTTTTTGGTTACTGATTTCTATAGGTCCAGCAGGAGCAGTACTTTATCGCGTCAGTGAATATCTAGCACGAGCATGGAATGAAACCGAAAGCATGAAGAATGAACCATTTGGAAGATTTGCAGAAAGAGCGTTTTATTACATAGATTGGATTCCAGTTAGATTAACAGCGGTTGCTTTTGCTATTGTGGGTAATTTTGAAGATGCAGCTTATGCTTGGCGTAATTTTGCGCGTCGTTGGAAAAATGAATCCGATGGCATTATCTTGGCAGTAGGTGGTGGCGCTATGGGTGTGCGTTTGGGAACGCCAGCTGAATATGCCTCTAAGATTCCAGATCTAGATGTTACAGAAACAGGTATAGATGTAGAGGACACAGAAACTTTACCAGGTGAACCTCCTTCATTGCGTGCCTTACAAAGCACAGTAGGATTAATCTGGAGAGCGCTTCTACTCTGGGTATTAATGTTACTACTGCTATCAATCGCAGCGTGGTTAGGTTAAGTTGCAATAGTTAACACCAAATGTATAAGCAATAAGGTTTGATTTTTTATTGATAAGCAATTCAAATTAATCAAATTATTGAATTGAATTTTTTTTAGAGTTTTATCATCACCGATACTGCTTCAATATCTATACCTTCGGATTTTATAATTCAAGGTATCACAGTAAGTGGCAAAACATTTAGGCCTAGTGATTGGGCTGAAAGGTTATGCGGCATCATGGCTCGTTTTCATCCTGATGGAAATGGTGGACATTCAAGCCATATACTCTACTCTCCGTATGTGCAGCCAATAATGTACGAGGCAGTAAGATCGGTTCGAGTAGATGGACGACTCTATGACATAGAACCACTCGCATTTCATTTTCTATTATCTTTTTCTAAGGATAATAATTTACGTCTTATTCCCACCTCTGATGTGCCGTGTGAAAACAGCAATCAGCCTGCCTAAGTAATATCAAAAACTTCCTCTCCCTGTGTCATATAGCTATCAGTTAGCCAGATTGACCTATTGCTAGCAAGTTCGGTAATCAAAAATATTTTCGATATTCGAATAAAAAATTAGTTGAGTATAAAAAAACTAATAGAAGTAAACAAAAATAAAAAAATGCGTATCTTAAGAATGATACGACTTAAGTAAAGCAGTATGAAAGAGAAGCAAGAAACTAGAGGATATACATTAATAGAATTAATGATGGTTGTGCTCATCACTTCTATCATCACTGCGATAGCGATACCTAGTTATCGGCAATATGCAATCGCCGCTCGTATTCCCGAAGCTACGTCGCAATTAACATTCTATCGATTCAAAATGGAACAGTACTATCAAGACAATCAAACATACGGCAAAAATTCAGTATGTGGGATCGCAATAACGCATACAGAGAACTTCAGCTATTTATGTGCCACTTCTAGTGACGGACAAACTTATAGCATCACTGCTAAAGGAAATAAGCTAAATAGCATGGATGCATTT
>JAXISQ010000106.1:0-6167 GCA_034680505.1 Noviherbaspirillum sp. | reverse complement strand
TAATCAGCTAAGTAGGAAGAGAGTGATTGATACCGTGCATTCAAATCGGACTGCAAGCTATGGAGTACACTTACTTGAGCTTCATTTAGGCAAGACATGAGCACGAACAAGTTATGAGTAATCAACCACCTGATAAGAAAACACCGCCTCCACAGTTCATGCAGCATGAACGTGGTGAGGACTTTGATGTTTTCAGAACGAACGGCAATTCTTCTACCTTGCCCGGCCAACTCTTCCCTGAAGATTCCAGCAGCCGGCGTAATGTCTCAGGTCATTCATCAATTAATTCTGAGGATTTCTTATCTGTTACGGGAACCACAATTGAAGCGCTTACCAAACCGCTCAGCTTAAAACAGAGAATCGCCCAAGCTAAAGTCGCTCAAGAAGAAGCGTTAAAACAAATGCATGCTGTACATGATGCAGCGGGTCCTGTAATCCAACATCAATTGATTGATGCACAAGGCCCTGTTATAGAAAGGAAGATCACGGATATCTTTGCCTTTGCTCCTGAACAAATTACCTCGGGTTTAGATCAGCGAGATTCACTTATTGAAGGACGCAATATTGATTCTGGTTTAGGCCCCGTATTGGAACCAAAACCGATTGAAAATTTAGATTTATTAGAACGTATTCATAAAGTCAAAGTCGCGCAACAAGAAGCGCTAAATCAGTTTCATGCAATGAATGATCTCGCAGGTCCTTCAGATCAACGTGCAATGGAAGATGGAGGTGGCCCTCATCAAGCTAGACAACTGCATGATGCACACGCAAGTTATGATGTGCCTCCTCAGTTCATTCATGAACAACAAGACACGCAAGAAGAAAAAGACCATTCAAGAATGGGGCCTGTCATTCCACATGACGCAATGAATGATGTATTGATTGATAAATTAGATAAAGCACGCACAGCGGAACAAGAAGCACTACATCACATTAAGGCGATGCAAGATGCACAAGGGCCACTCCAGTCACATACAACGTATGCTGTAGAAGGGCCTTTAATCACTGCACCAACATCTATAAATCTAGGACCTATTCAAACACCTAACGTGCATCTTGATCAGCACTTTGAAGAGAAGGCATTAGATCACTCCTCTGCGGACGGTCCAATTATTCGTGATCCGTCGCATCATTTGAATGTACAAATTAGTAAAGCACGATCTGCACAAGAACAGGCTTTGGGATATTTACATGCTATTCATGATGCAGATGGCCCCATAGATACTGGATCATCTGTTCGAGCAACCGGCGCAAGCGATCCGCGCTTGATGGCAGATGCGCAAGGTGAATTAAATTCACGTTCAATGACTGATGCACAAGGTGCTATCGATCCACGCTCACTACAAGATGCCATCGGACCTGTTGTACCACGCTCATTATTTGATCATGCACTCTCTTCCTTTAGCAGAGCTTTTTTTCATAAAAAATCATCTTCACCTAGCACTATAGAATCTTCATCTACAGAAGACCAAGAATCCAAGACAAATAAAGTCACCACACCTCAAGTACAGGATGAATCATTAAATATCAAAACACATTCGAATAATATGGCTGAGCGTATGGCAAAGTTGAGATCTGAACAGTTAAAGACAATGAGTGATATAGAGTCATTAGAAAAAAATACAGCAGAACAAATTAAACGCATGGAAGAGAAAAAATAAATATTTTCATGGCATAAATGATATGAATTTACGCATTGGTTTTTCATAATGATGAAGCCTCGTGCAAAGGCTTAGCAGTATCAGCAACTTCCCCTCTTCTGTGGCACAATTTCGATAAATCAAACAGGGAAAATTCTATGGATCAGAGCAGACGTGATGCTATACGCTTGGCCTCCGGCCTCGCTTTAGCTTTTAGCTCGGGTTTACTCAAGCCTACTGATGTCTTCGCAAATAACTGGGGATCAGACTGGAATGGCGCTATCTATTCCGCAAAAAGTCTAGAAGCGTTTGTCATCGCGATGAACGGTGACACCACTACGCCGAATTCACCTAAAACCGTGACTGAACGCGGTAGCGCACCTGGATTACAGCGCGCAAAAGAAAATGACATCATCATTGAATCACCTGAACTCGCTGAAAATGGCACTAATGTGCAAGTGACATTAACGAGCAAAATTCCACAAACTGATTTTATTGCTCTGCTTGCTGATCAAAATCCCAATCCTGTTTGTGTAGGTTTTCATGTACTACCAAATAATGAACCTACTTATTCTGTGCGTATTAAAGTTGCCGAGACTTCTAGCATCGTTGCGGTAGTACGCTCAGAAGGAAAATGGTTTTACACCTTGCGTGATATCACTGTCATGGTTGGTGGTTGTTTAGGTTAATAATCTTAAATTTTTAGACGTAATAGATCACTTTTTTTCGTACGATTACGCTGCGCTAATCGTACCTACCTTCCCACCAAATTAAACCTCGTTATTATAGTTTTTGTTGGAACGAATAGCGTATACGTCCGCAATCAACGTATGACATTCAGCATTTGGTGCAATGCTAACAAACATAGTCCGTAATCACGAATAAAGTTTCACCTCACAATTTGCGGTAGCACAAAAAATAAAATCTTAGCTAGCCTAATCTTTAATCTTCATTTCTCGTGATGAGAATTTATTTTCATCATGGCTCATTGTTAGATTAAGGAATCATTGTATGAACATCACGAAACGTCAGTTTTTATATTCCACACTCGCTCTCGCTTCTACTGCTACTTTAGTAGGGACATCACAGCCAACAATTGCAGCAACCGCTGAAGATTTACACAAAGACTCACATCAAGCTTTAGAAAATCTCTACACCACACAACCATTTTCTTCAACGATTGGTAAAAAAGCGAAAGCGATTCTTATCTTCCCTAAAATTATTAAAGCCGGATTAGTATTTGGAGGTAGCTACGGCGAAGGTGTGCTGATGAAGAACGAGAAGGTGACAGATTATTTTAATTCTGTATCTGGATCATGGGGTTGGCAAGCTGGTGCAGAATCTTATGCTTATGTTGTCTTTCTTATGAGCGACCGTGCTGTAAGATATTTAGAAAAATCCAAAGGTTGGGAATTTGGTATAGGACCTAATATAGTGGTTGTGAATGAAGGTGCCGCAAAAAATTTATCCACCTCCACCTTAAAAGATGATGCCTATGCCTTTATTTTTGATCAACAGGGTTTAATGGCGAGTTTGAGTATCGAAGGTACAAAAATTAGCCGCATCAAAAGATAAATATCAACATAAGCTAAAGATAATTCAAAGCTTATAAAATCCCTAGAGTCCAAGCTAGTAATATTCATCGCATATTCCTACGATGGTATTGCCAGACTTGGGCGACAGACTGACTTGCGTAGCCCAAGCGTCTATTCTCTTCCCTTCATCCCCTCTGTGTTAATTAGACATTCTCGTTGAATAATTCCTGAAAATAGGCTATTTCACTTTACTTTACCTATTCCTCTATTACTCATACACTTAGCAACCATACGATGAATTAATCGTAGCTTGGTTGAACAAGAGTTATTGCTAATATCAAAAATAAACCCGAAGAACGTCTACGGTTAATACCCTCTATAACGTGAAGTGAAAAAAACACTAGCCATCTTTTTGCATCATCCTATGTGTTCTATTGAGTCGGTCAATGGAATCATTAAATCTTTGTCACCTCGCTATGATTTTAAGATTTTTACTAAGCATAAGGTAGCAGAAGGATTTTTTGATGACGTTGCTATGGTTGTCTTCCCTGGCGGCGAAGGCGATGCTGAATCTTTTCGCTATTTACTAAAAAATAATAATCCAGACATACAACGTTTTTTACGTAAAGGCGGTAAATATTTAGGTATTTGTATGGGTGCGTATTGGGCTGATGCCTATTATTTTGATATTTTAAAAACTACGCGTGCTGTGCAATATATACGTCGTTCAGGTGCTGATATTAAATCTTCTTACGGCACTACTACCCCAGTAATCTGGCGCGGAGAACATAAACGTATGTACTTTTATGATGGCCCCACGTTTATAGAGGGCGAATTTGAAAAAATTGCCTCTTATAGTAATGGCGATCCTATGGCAATCGTACAAGCAGGAATAGGCCTCATTGGCTGCCATCTAGAAAGCGAACAAAGCTGGTATGCAAAAAAGAATATGCAACCACACTGGCATCAAGGATCACATCACTCCCTACTTTTAGATTTTGTCATTGATTATCTTTTGCAAGATAAACAGCTGCCTTTATTTTAGATAATTTTTAATATTTTCTTATCAATAACCCTGTTTTATTTCTGCAAGCGATAGTTATATACAAAGATTACAAATATCTTTAATGACTTTGTCACTAAGACTGTCTGACCATTTTTATTGCAATAATGTGGAACAATTAAGAATTATCAATTCATCAGACCGAATTTTTTAGCGTGCTTGCCAAATAGGATGTAGATATAGATATAGAAAAACTCAAGCATGAATACCTAAATTCAACAAATCGATTTATAAATAAAAAAGGCTGAGACTACACTATCGTGCAATCCCAGCCTTCTTTACATCAACACCAATCAGATAATCTGCGTATGGATCTTCTGATTCACTAACAGCTGTGCTTCTTGATTAACATAGATCGCATAGCTTTCAGCTCCATCCGTCACCGTACCAGACTGCGTCCAATTGCCGTCTGCCTGAGCTAGCTGAACAGTATCATCGGTGCCGCCATCAATACGCACTGTTGTCAGACCACTACCTATATCCTGATCACCTAATGTAAGTACATCATGCAATGTCACATTTAGAGTAGCAGCCGGACTTGCATTCAAATCAACATACGGCACTGATCCAGTCTTATCAATAACAGCTGACAAATCAAATACTCGACTTCCATCATTATCTACACTAAACCAGACATCACCCATGGTGTGAGTTCTACCATCAGCAGTCGTGTAGCTACCCATCAGACCTATCAAGTTACCATTATTCACGACACTGCTTGATTGAGCGTTTAGTGAAAGACTGGTGATACCTAATTGAGTCAATGATGCTAATTCTCCAGTGTCAGTTTTACCATCGCTGTTTCTGTCTATCCATACTGACAGCTGACCAAAGGCTGCATCATTAGCATCAATCAAACCATCAAGATTAGTATCCAAGGAATTTAAAGCAACATAACCATCCTTGGCTTTTGTGCCATCGGCAAGTACTGTACCTTCGCCGAACAACTCACTACCATCATTGATTTGACCGTCACCGTTCAAGTCACGTGCCAATAAACCATCTTGAGCAGAGGTCCAGCCGGTACGCTCAGATTGTCCATCACCATTGACGTCAAACGTTACACCTTGACCCAACGCTAAGGTTTGTATGCCATCCTGATTTAAATCCAGAACCAACGGCGTTGTTTTTGTAAACAAGAATATCTGCGTCGTAGTAGATAGTCCAGCCAACTGTCCCGAAGTTAAGGCTATCACTTGATCAGTAGACAGCGCACATAGCTGATCTGTACTTAACTTAACGAGATCACGCGTTTGCATAACCTTAATCTGATCCGTGGTGAATTGCCTGATCTGATCCGTAGTCAATACACTGAACTGAGAACTGCTTAAAGCAACAACTTGATCAGTCGTCAATTTTGCAATTGCGTCTGTCGTTATGACTTTTGTTTGATTAGATGTCAAACTTGATATCTGATCAGTTGTCATAGAGCGGATTTGATCTGTTGTTAATCGCTTGATTTGATCCGTACTCAAGCTCACAAGATCACGTGTCTCAATCACTTTAAATTGATCGGTAGTCAAGGCACGAATTTGATCACTGCTTAATGCAGGGAATTGCACGCTACTCAGAGAAACAATTTGATCACTGGTAAGTTTTGCAATACCGGTCGCACCCATAGCTCGAATTTGATCTGTCTTCAAACTAGCTAAGTTGGCAGCTTTAAATGCTTTTAACTGATCAGTACTTAATGCACCAACTTGACCGACAGATAGTGCACCTATTTGTGTACTGGTTAAAACCGCAAGTTGATCAGTACGCAAGGCGCTTATTGAGTCTGATGTAATAGATTGCAATTGCGCCGTGCGGAAATTCGCCACTTGATCAGTTGTTAAAGCTTTTAACTGATCTGTCGTAATGAGTTTAACTTGATCCGTTGTTAAAGCTACTAAGTCACGTGTCTCCATGACTTTGATCTGATCCGTCGTC